>NZ_JBWKQZ010000008.1:0-278659 GCF_059419025.1 Cupriavidus sp. GW821-FHT07C08 | reverse complement strand
CTGTGGTGCGCCTGGGGCGACAGCCCCTGGCGCGGCAATAGCAGGGTGCATGACTGTCTAGTTCAAAGAATGCATAGAGGCGATTCACATGCCCAAGATTCCGTCGCGCTACAGCTATTTCGCCTATGGCGTTATCCAGGCCGGCCTGACCTGCTCCATCGCTGCTGCCATCGCAAGCCTTCCATTTGCAGAGGAAGGCCGGTTCCTTCAGCACTGGCTAAGGTCCTGGAGCGTTTCCTGGCTGACCATGCTGCCGGTCGTCGTGTCGGCCACGCCCATCATTCGCCGCCTGGTCGATCGCATGACAAACCACTCTTAGGTCATACCGTCCTTGTCGATGGCCTAGTTGAAAACGATGAACATGTGCCTGTTGACTGTGTCATCGCTCAACTACATTGAAGCCTGCACAACCAGCACGCATCGGCACCATGACCAAGAACCTGACGCTCGGACATGCGGAAACGGAGGCCGAGATCCGTGCCTGCTTCCCTGTCATGCGGCAACTGCGCCCCAAGCTGCAAATGCCGGAAGACTTTCTCGACACCGTCATGGTGCAAAGCGGACAAGGGTACCGGCTGCTCGCGCTCTGGGACGATGGCAAAGCTGTTGCGCTGGCCGGATATCGGCGTCTTGACAACCTGATCCACGGGCGCTTTCTGTACGTCGACGACCTGATCACCGATGCCGAAGGCCGGGGGCAGGGTCACGGCGAGCGTCTGCTGCAAGCGCTTTGCGAGCTTGGACGCACAGAAGGCTGCCAGCGACTTGTCCTGGATACCGCACTCGCGAACGCGCTGGCCCAGCGCTTCTATTTCCGTTCCGGCCTGCTTGCCAAGGGCCTCCACTTCTGCATGGAGCTGCAATGAAGCTCCTCAACCTGCTGCTGCTCGATTGCTGCCCGCGCCGTGACTATTCCACGAGCCGGCGCTCCGAGTCGATCTGGCGCGGGGATGCCGCGTTCCCTAACATGGAATCGTTCCACCTTCCTCAGCACGGAGAAGAATCATGAAGATTGTCATCATTGGCGGGACCGGCCTGATCGGCTCGAAGACCGTTGCCATTCTGCGCCAGGGCGGCCACGAGGTCGTGGCCGCCTCGCCCAGGAGCGGTGTCAACAGCATCACTGGCGAGGGGCTCCAGGAGGCCCTGACCGGCGCTCAGGTGGTGATCGACCTTGCCAATTCCCCGTCGTTTGAAGACAAGGCGGTGCTGGAATTCTTCGAGACTTCCGGCCGCAACCTTCACGCGGCGGAGACCGCTGCGGGCGTTCAGCACCATGTCGCGCTGTCCATCGTCGGCACCGACCGGACGCCCGAAAACGGCTACTTCCGCGCCAAGGTCGCGCAAGAAAAACTGATAGAGGCCTCCGGCATCCCCTACACCATCATCCGCTCGACCCAGTTCATGGAATTCATCGGCGGCATCGCCGATTCCAGTGCGCAAGGAAATGTCGTCCGCCTTTCGCCTGGGCTGTTCCAGCCGATTGCTGCGGACGACGTCGCCGCCCTCGTTGCCGATGTAGCGCTCGCGCCACCCCGAAACGGCATCGTCGAGATCGCCGGCCCGGAACGAGCCCCGTTCAACGAGATCGTCGCCCGCTATCTCAAGGCGGTTGGCGACCCGCGTGAAGTCGTGCGCGACCCCGAGGCCCGCTACTTCGGCGGCCGGGTCGAGGAACATTCGCTGGTGCCGTTGGGCGAGGCGCGCCTCGGGCGCATCGGCTTAGAGGAATGGCTGCGTCAATCGCAGCAACGATAGTCCGCAGGGCGCATGCCCACGTAAGCAGCACCGCTTTCGTCAGTCCCACATTGAGCAGATCACCAGGAGCAAATATGACCCAACGTACGAATTACTTCCAGCAATCCCCGGAACTGTCCAAGAAGCTCATGGAGTTCGGCGCGCTGTTCCAGAAGACCACGATCGAAGAGCCCATTCGCGAGCTTGTCGAGATTCGCGCATCGCAGCTCAATGGCTGTGCGTTCTGCGTCGACATGCATATCAAGATGGCGAAGATCCACGGCGAGCGCGAATTGCGCCTGCACCATGTGGCGATCTGGCGCGAGTCGACGCTGTTCTCGCCGCGCGAACGCGCCGCGCTGGCCTGGACCGAGGTGCTGACCAGGCTTCCCGCCGAAGGCGTGCCCGACGATATCTATGAGCGCGTGCGCACCCAGTACAGCGAGAAGGAACTGTCTGACCTCACCTTCCTGGTGGGGGCGATCAATACCTGGAACCGCCTGAACGTGGCATTCCGTATGGTGCCTGGTTCGTCGGACAAGGCGTTCGGGCTCGACAAGGCCAACCTGGAGTGATGCCATGAAGACGGTCACTTCCGTTGCGGCAGCCCTTGTGTTGTCGTGCCTGACGGTTGCAAAGCCGGCCGCCGCCGCGCCGGAGGCGAGTGTCACGCCCCTGGCCAAGGAAGCGTTGCCCGAGTATCCGGGGAAGGAAGCCGAGATGATCATCGTGGAGTATCCGCCGGGCAGCGCCGATCCCGTGCATCGCCATGACGCCCACGCCTTCGTCTACGTGCTCGAGGGCAGCATCGTCATGGGCCTCAAGGGCGGAAAAGAGGTAACGCTCAAAGCGGGCGATACCTTCCACGAAGGTCCCAACGATATCCACACCGTCGGACGCAATGCCAGCAAGACGCAGCCAGCAAAGTTTGTCGTGTTCCTGCTCAAGAAAAAGGGCGCGCCGATCCTGACGCCGGTGAAGTAGTCGTCGTCCATTCAGGCACCGGCAATGCCGGTGCGCACTGTCCGGCACGGCAAGAGCGGCGCTACCGCATGCTCTTGCCGTGCCGCTGTTTTCCAGGGTGGCGTGAAGGGTTGTGGGACGGAAATTGATACTACGTCGGTTTCTTGGCAATATCACCATGACAAAACCAGGTCCCGGGCAGCGACCTGGTCGGTGGTGATGGCGGTTGGCCGTGCTGCCTGCCGGCAGTTCGGACCTTGGACCCGCGACCTGCCGCACCCCGCGAGACGCGCACCATGCACCTGGGAAAATCGTACACAATATCCGAGTTCACGTTCTGGTCGAGACGGCAACTTTATGCCTCGCTAGCATGCGGTTCGCTGCCGGTAGTCCTTTATCAGTTCTTCGGGCTGAAATGGCTGTCGGTCCCGGTCTCGGTTGTGGTGCTGCTGGGCACGGCCACGTCATTCATCGTGGGTTTCCGGAACGTGCAGACCTACAGCAGGGCCCTGGAGGCACAGCAGATCTGGACTGAGATCCTGAATGGCAGCCGGTGTCTGGGTGTGATGAGCCGGGACTTTCTGGCAGGGCAGGCGGCCGGGCGGGATCTGATGCTCCGGCATTGCGCGTGGCTGACGGCGCTCCGCTATCAACTGAGAACCCCAAGGATCTGGGAAAGCGCGGGCAAGGCATCCAACGTGGAGTACCGGAAGTACTACCGAGTTCCAGAGTGGGAGACTCCATTGCACGAGACGCTTGCGCGGTATCTGCCACAGGCCGAACTCGACTCGCTTGCGCACGCCGAGAGCAAGACAAGCCGGTTGCTGGGAACGCAGTCGGCGACGATCAGGCGGCTCCTTGACGCTGGCGAGATCGGCAATGCCTTCTATCTGGAGTTGGTAGGATCGATCAAAGGCTTCTTCGTGCAGCAAGGACGGGCGGAGCGTATCAAGGACTATCCGTATCCCAGGCAATACGCGGTCGTCAACAAGCTCTTTGTCCGTACTTTTTGTCTGCTACTGCCTTTTGGCATTCTTACGGAATTCGAAAAGCTCAATGCCAGCGTTTCAGGCGTCATGCATGGCAGCATGATCTGGCTGGTCATTCCATTTAGCACGATGATCTCCTGGATGTACCTCGCGCTGGAGCAAGTGGGCGAAAGCACGGAGAACCCGTTCGAAGGAAACGCCAATGATGTGCCCATGGCACAGATCTGCCGGAAGATCGAACACGAACTCATGGACATGCTTGGCGAGAAGTGCGATATCCCCGCGCCAACGGCCGAGCACGGTATTGTCCTCTGACCACTCAAGGTTATCGCTTTAGTCAGGCGTCCTGTCATGACTGCGGGACGTGCGTCGTCTGTTCACTCAGTGCGCAGCCGCTGCAGCGGCCGCGGAGCCGCCCCTGGCGGGCTTCGTGAGCCAGATCAGCGGCACGATGGCGACGAAGATCACGCCCGAGATCCAGAAGATGTCGTTCAGGCCCAGCATGATGGCCTGCGTGTTCAGGCCGCGTTCGAAGTAGGCGGCGGCCTGGCCCTGCGTAAAGCCCATCGTCGCTTGCAGCGATTCGATTGTCCTGGCGTACAGCGGGCTGTGCACGCTGGCCTGTTCCGACAGCTGCGCGTGGTGCAGGATGGCGCGGTTGTTCCAGCCGGTGGTCGCGAGCGAAGTACCCACCGCACCGCAGAACACGCGGACGAAGTTTGACAGGCCTGCGGCGGCGGGAACCTTTTCGGCCGGCTGGCCGGACAGGATGATGGCCGTCAGCGGCACGAAGAAGAGCCCGGTCGGAATGCCTTGCAGCAGGGTAGGCAGCACCAGCGTGTAGGTATCCACGCCCGTGGTGTAGTGCGAGCGCATGAAGTACACCGCCGCGAATCCCAGGAAGGAGAGGGTGGCGAGCACGCGCAACTCCGACTTCGGCAGGATCTTGCCCACCACCGGGGCCATCAGCACGGCGAAAATGCCCAGCGGCGCGGTCACCAGCCCGGCGTTGACGGCCGGGTAGGCCAGATACTGCTGCATCCACTGCGGCAGCACGACCAGGTTGGCGAAGAACACGGCAAAGGCGACCGAGATGGCAACGGTGCCGGCCAGGAAGTTGCGGCCCTTGAACAGGCGCAGGTCGATGATCGGATTCGGTTCGGTCAGCTCCCAGATCACAAAGAAGATGAAGCTGAGCAGCGCGACGATGCCCAGCCCGATGATGACGGGCGAACTGAACCAGTCCAGGTCCTTGCCCTTGTCGAGCATGATCTGCAGCGACGCAACCCAGGTGACCAGCGATGCCAGGCCCACCACGTCGATCGACAGCTTGCGCGTCGGCGTTTCGCGGTCGCGGTAGATCGCCCAGGTCACGGCAGCGGCGAACAGGCCGACCGGCACGTTGATGTAGAAGATCCACGACCACGCGTAGCTGTCGGTCAGCCAGCCGCCCAGCGCCGGGCCGGCGATGGGGCCGACCGTGGCGGTGATGGCCCACAGCGCCAGTGCGGTGGCGCTTTTTTCCTTGGGGTACGACGACAGCAGGATCGATTGCGACAACGGGATCAGCGGCCCGGCCACGGCGCCCTGCAGGATGCGCGCGGCGAGCAGCGTGGTCAGGTTGGGCGCCACGCCGCATAGCCAGGACGACAGCACGAACAGCAGGATGGCGCCGACGAACAGGCGGACCTGTCCGATCCGCTGCGTGAGCCAGCCGGTCAGCGGGATCGCGACAGCATTGGCCGCGGCGAACAGCGTGATCACCCAGGTGCCTTCGTCGATCGACACACCGAGGTTGCCGGCGATCGTCGGGATCGCCACATTGGCGATCGACGAATCCAGCACGTTCATGAAGGTGGCCAGGGCCACGGCGAAGCTTCCGATCAGGAGCTTGCCGCCGGTGAGCGGGGCTGACACGAGTGAGGTCTGGGCTTGGGGTTGCAAGATGCGCTCCGGGGTTTTGGGCCGCTTTTTCTGATGGGTCAGTTAAATTGGCGCGGGAAGGCGATTGGCGTGATGCCGCTCATGCGCCGGAGGCGGGGCCGGCAGCTTGCGCCGTGCGCTTGATCGCCTGAGGCTGCTGCGCAACTTGCGAAGCTGGCGATGATTGCCCCACAGCCGACTTGCCGTTGCTGTTCTGCGCGATGATCCGCGTGATCTCGCGGTCGGCCTCTTCGCCGTAGCGCTGGAATACTTCGGTGCGATAGGCGGTGCGTTGCGGTACTTCCGCGCCCGGGCTCAAGGGCGAACCGGAATCCATGCGCGTTTCCACGTCGACCTGCATCGACAGGCCGATCTGCAGCGGATGCTTGCGCAGCTCCGCCGGATCGAGATGGATGCGCACCGGCAGGCGCTGCACGACCTTGATCCAGTTGCCCGTGGCATTCTGCGCCGGCAGGGCCGAGAATGCGCTGCCGGTGCCGGCGGACAGGCCGATCACCTTGCCGTGATAGGTCACGCTGCTGCCATACAAGTCGGCGTGGAGCTTGACCGGCTGGCCGATGCGGATGTGCTTGAGCTGGACCTCCTTGAAGTTGGCATCGACCCACACGCCGTCGAGCGGCACGATGGCCATCAGCGGGTTGCCGGGGGCAACGCGCTGGCCCACCTGCACCGAGCGTCGCGCCACATAGCCGGTCACGGGTGCCGGCAGCGTGTTGCGGGCGTTGGCCAGGTAGGCGTCGCGCACCTTGGCGGATGCGGCCTGCACGCTGGGGTGGTCGGCTACGCTCGTCTTGTCGGTCAGCGCATGGTTGGCAGCAAGCTGCTGGCGGGCGGTCTCGAGCGCGGCTTCGGCGGTCTTGACGGCGTCACGGGCATGCGCCACATCTTCCGCCGCGACGGCGCCGGATTCGGCCACCCCGGTGCGGCGGCGCAGGTCGTCCCAGGCGCGGTCCAGGTCAGCCTGGCGTTGCTTGACGGTGGCACCAAGCACGTCATTGGTGACATAGAGCGCGCTGACCTGGCGCACGGTCTGGCCGAGGGTGGCCTCCGCATTGGCCAGCGCCACCGTTGCATCGGCAGCGTCGAGCGTCACCACGGGCTCGCCGGCCTTCACGATCTGCGTATCATCGGCATTCACCGCGATCACCGTGCCGGCGACCTGCGGCGTGAGCTGGACGAGGTTGCCGTTGACGTAGGCATCGTCGGTGTCCTCGTGGAAGCGGGCCACGGTGTAGTAGTAGGCGCCATAGCCGGCGGCGGCGAGCGCGCTGGTCAGGCCGAGCAGGGCCAGCAGGCGCTTGCGGGTGTTCCTGGCGGGCGTCGGGGCGGCCGCGGCGGATGCGGTTTGTGGGTCGGCCGGGGTGGTCTTGGTCATATCGTTCATGGCGTCAGCTGCAACTGTGTTTGTTTGCGTCGAGAGGAGAGTCAGCGGACCAGGGCCGCCTTTGTGGTCGATTCGGAAGCATCGGTAAAACCGCCGCCCAGCGTGGCGGCCAGCGCAATCTGCCGGTCGCGGCGGTTCATGCGCAGGTTGGCCACCACCTGGCTGCTGCGCAGCGCGTTGGTCTGTGCGTTCAGTACGGTCAGTTGCGTGGTCAGGCCGGCCTTGTACTGCGCCAGCGCCAGTGTCAGGGCGCGTTGCGCGGCCGTGTCGCTGCGTACGGCGTTGTCGATCTGCGCGTCGACGGCGCGGATGTCGGAGAGCTGGGTGGCCACGTCGGTCAGGGCGTTCACCAGCGTCTCGTTGTAGTTGGCGACCGCGAAGTCGAACTCTGCATAGCGGCCCTTGAGCTGGGCGCGCAGCGCGCCGCCGTCGAAGATCGGCAGGTGGATCGCGGCGCCGGCCGAGGCGGTGCGGCTGGCGGCGCGCAGGAAGCGCCCCCACCCGATGGCATCCAGGCCGATCATCGCCGTCAGGTTGATGTCCGGGTAGAACTCGGCCTTGGCCACCTTGATGTCGTGCAGGGTGGCGTCGACGCGCCAGCGCGCGGCAACGATGTCGGGGCGGCGCGAGACTAGGTCGGCCGGCAGGTTGTCGGGCAGGCGGACGTCGTCGCCGGCGCCGAGGTTGGGGCGGGCGATCGCCAGGCCGCGGTCCGGGCCCTGGCCGAGCAGCGCGCCGAGCTGGTAGCGGGTGCGCTGGATGCTGCCTTCCAGCGCGGCGACGGCGACTTCGCTGGCGGCGAGATTGGCCTCGGCGGTGCGCTTCTCGACTTCGGTCTCCAGGCCCATGGCCACCCGGCCGTTGGTCACGCGCAGCACTTCGCGGCGCTGTCTGACTTCATCCCTGGAGATATCGAGCAGCGTGTAGAGGCGGGCCAGTTCGTTGTAGGCGCGCGCGATGGCGCTGCTCAGCGTCAGCTTCACCTGTTCGGCCTCGGCTTCGTCGGCATGCACACCAGACACCGCGGACTTCAGCGCCTCCCGGTTCTTGCCCCACAGGTCGAGGTCATACGAGGCGTTGATGAACGCCTTGTTCTCCGACTGCCACGTCCCGGCGAACTGCGGCGGCACCATCGCGTTTTCCGTGTAGCGCTGGCGGTTGAACGAATAGCCTGCGCCTACCTGCGGCTGCGTGTTGGCATTGGCGCTCTCGCTGAACGCCACCGCGGAGGCCACGCGGGCACGGGCCTTTTCCAGCGATGGGCTGCCCTGCAGCGCTTCCGCGATCAATGCCTTGAGCTGGGCATCGCCGAACTGGTCGGCCCAGCCCACCGAAGGCCAGTGGCCTTGCGCGGCGGGAATGCTCTGCGTGGTGGTGTAGGTGGTAGGTTCGGCGATTTGCTTGTCGCTGCGGATGCCGGCGTAGTTGGCACAGGCGCTCAGGACTGCAGCTACCAGCACCGAGAGCAGGAGACCGGCAAAGCGGCGGGCCACGCGGGGCGCGGCCGGGCGAGTAATTTGACTGAGCATTGTCTGATTTGTCAGTTAAATGGGTAAAAAAAGGCGGGCACAGGCCCTGGCACCTTTTGACCAAATCCACTAAATGGGCAAAAAAGACGCGTTCAGGCGTCCGCAAACTTGGCGAGCAGCCGGCGGAACTCCGCAAATTCTTCCTTGCTGAAGTTCCTGAGCCGCTGATTGAGTACTTTGGGGGCCACATCCGGGATGCGCTCGGCAACTTCCTGGCCCTTTCGGGTCACCGTCAGGTTGACCACACGGCGATCGTCGAGACTGCGGCTGCGTGACAGCAGGCCCTTGGCCTCCAGCTTGTCCAGCATGCGGGTCATCAGGCCGGTGTCGATGCCCAGCAACTTGCTCAGCTCGAACGGGGTGGTAGCGACGCCATGCGTGAGCGACATCAGGATCCCCATCTGCTGGCCCGTGATGTCCAGGTCCTTCAATGCCGCATCCATTTCCATCAGCAGCGTGTTGCGGGCGCGGTTGAGGAAGAAACCGATGCTCTGGGTGATCTGGAAGTCTTCCTTTGAGTAGTGGTCCATGGCGGGTTTCCTTGCTTGCTGACGAGACAATAGCTGATCTGTCAGTTAGTTGCAAGGAGGGGTTATCGAATGAGGGGGCGACTCTATTTCTCGCGATCACAGGGCCGTAAGGCGGCTGGCCGAACTGCACCTATAATGCTTGATAACGCAACGATTGATCGAGCAATAAAATGACCCCACAGCCAGAGAAGTCCGAGGCCAACGGCCAGGTTCTGCCGTTTCGCGAGTCCCTGCTGGCCATGCTGGGCGTGGCCTTTGTGGTGATGCTGGTGGCGCTGGACCAGACCGTGGTCGGCACGGCGCTGCCGACCGTGGTGGCCGAGTTGCAAGGCTTCGAGTACTACGCCTGGGTTGCCACGGCCTACCTGCTGACATCGGTGATCACCGTGCCGGTGTTCGGGCGGCTGGGGGACTATTACGGGCGCAAGCCGTTCGTGCTGGCATCGATCGTGGTCTTCTCGGTGGCCTCGGCGCTGTGCGGCATGGCGCCGAGCATGCCGTTCCTGGTGCTGGCGCGCGCCCTGCAGGGGATTGGCGGCGGCATGCTGGTCGGCACCGCCTTTGCCTGTATTGCCGACCTGTTTCCGGATACGCATGTGCGGCTGCGCTGGCAGGTGATGATGAGCGCGGCATTCGGCATTGCCAATGCGGTGGGGCCGTCGCTGGGCGGGCTGCTGACGGAGTGGTATGGCTGGCGCGCGGTGTTCTATGTCAACCTGCCGGTGGGCGTGCTGGGGCTGTGGTTTGCGTGGCGCTACCTGCCGCACCTGCGCCAGCAGGCACATAGCGGCCCGATCCGCGTGGACTGGCTCGGTGCCTTGCTGATCGCAGCCGGGCTGGGGTGCGTGCAGCTGAGCGTTGAACTGCTGCCGGCGCGCGGGATCGACGCCTATACCGGCGGCTTGCTGGTGCTGGCGGCGGTGGCACTGGTGGCGCTGTGGCAGTGGGAGCAGCGCTGTGCCAACCCGATCCTGCCGGTAGAGATGTTCCGCAACCCGGGGCTGGCGCCGTTGTTCCAGCTGGCGGTGTTCACGGGCTTCACCATGTTCGCGTTGCTGCTCTATGCGCCGCTGCTGTTCCAGGGCGGCTTTGGCTATTCGCCGAAGGAGGCGGGCATCCTGATCACGCCGCTGGTGGTCTGCATCACCGTGGGCAGTATTCTCAACGGCCGCATCGTCACGCGCATCCGGCGCCCGAATACCATGCTCTATGCCGGCTTTGGCATGCTGGCGGTGTCCTGCCTGGGCCTGTCGCAGGCCACGCGCAGCATGCCGCACGGCGTCTTGCTGACGATCATGCTGATCGGCGGGTTCGGGCTAGGCTTCATCATGCCGAACCTGACGGTGTTTGCGCAGCAGACGGCAGGGCGCGAGCACCTGGGCATTGCCACGGCCATGCTGCAATCGCTGCGCATGGTGGGCGGCATGGTGGGCACTGCGATCGTGGGCACGCTGGTCACACGCAGCTATACCGGAGGTGTGGAACATGCGCTGGCCGCCGCCAATGCCGGACAGTGGACGGCGCGCATGGCGGATCCGCAGGTGCTGATCGACAAGGCGTCGCAAGTCGCGTTGCTCGGCCAGCTTGAGCAAGCCGGGCACAATGGCGCCCTGCTGCTGGAGCAGGCGCGCGTGTCGCTGGTCAGTGCCATCCACCTCGGCCTGGTGGTGGCTGCGGTGGCCGCCGCGCTGGGCGTGTGGTGCGCCCGCCGGGTACCGTCGATCAAGCTGAGCCGGGCGCCGGCGCCCGCCATGGCCGCCGACTGACGCGCCGGCCTGCAACGTAACCTGAGGAAAACGGATGGAACTGGAGCGACAAAGCGTGGCCGTACTGCAGCAGTTCGGCCGCACCTACCGCGCCTACGCGGCCGCGTTCGAGCAGCGCCTGGGGCTGCCGCTGCCCCGCTGGCGCATCCTGCATGCGCTGCATCACCAGGAGGGCGCGATCGGCCAGAAGGCGCTGGCTGACCTGGTCGGCATGGACCCCGGCGCGCTGACGCGCCAGCTCAAGGCCATGCAGGAGCTGGGCTGGGTGGAGCGCAGCACCTCGGAACGCGACAACCGCGTGACGCACGTCACGCTGTCACGGACCGGCCAGCAGGTGGTGGCGCAAGCCATGCCGCTGCGCTCAGCCTTCCTGGAGGATGTGCTGGCGGAGGTCTCGCCGTCGACCATGCGCGAGCTGTCGCGCGGCCTGGCGCGGCTGGAGGCCGGCATCGCCTACGCGCAGGCCCACGCGGCGGCCGACGCCGCCTGATACGGCTGCGCCCGTGCCGCTGGCGCTCAGGCAGTCAGCAGCATGCCGTTAAGCGCCGCAAATTCGAACAGTTCCCGGTCGTTGGTGACGCCGAGTTTCTGCATGGCGCAGTTCTTCTGCCGGCTGATGGTCTTGACGCTGCGGCAGAGCAGGACAGCGATCTCGCTCACGGACCGCCCGGTCAGGTACAGCCGCAATACTTCCATTTCACGCCGGGACAGGCGCTTTGCGCCGGCCTGGCCGGGTGCGGCCGGGTTGCCCGGATCGGCCTGCGACAGGACTTCCAGCGCGGATTTGCCGATGTAGTGGAAGCCCCGCTGGATACGGCAAACTACAGTCACCAGTTCTGACAGCGGCGAGTCCTTGAGCAACAGGCCGTGCACCTGGGTGTCGAGGATGGAGCGCAGCACCAGCGGATTGGTGATCATGGTCAGGACGATCACGGCCAGCGACGGATGCCGCCGCCGCAGGCTGGCAAACAGGCGCAGGCCGTCGCTGTTGCCCTCGCCCTGCGCGGGCATGTGGTAGTCGGTGATCACGACATCGGGACGCAGGCTTTCCACGCTGTTCAGCAAGGCCGTCGCGCTGGTCACGCTGCCGCACACCTCCCACCCGGTCTGGGTATGCAAGCGGTCCGCTACGGTCGCGCTGACCAGGGGGTGGTCGTCGGCAAGCAGGATCCTCAATGTCATCTGGTTGCTCCTCGATTCTGGTTCGTGGCAGCGCCGGCATCAAGAAAACGCCGCACGTCAGCGAGACGTGCGGCGCAAAAACGACGCCAAACAATACGACGCCAGACAACTGCATGCATTGCCCCGGGACCGGGCCAAACGGGAGACGGCCGGACCGCTGCAATGCCATTGCAGGATATCGGCAGCGCGGTCTGGCGAAACTAGGAGGATTCGCAAAGCGCCGCCATGGCGCATCGGCCTGAGCGGGCCAAAGTCGCGCGAGTGTAGCGCAAGGTCAGCGCTCGGAAAAATGTCTCAAGACTGTAATAAAGACAGACGCCGCCGCTGCTGCGGGGCCAAAGAAAAAGGCGCTGGCGCCATACGGCTGCCAGCGCCTTCCGGGCGCCGCTGCTGCGGGAGTTGCGTCAGGCCGGCGCGGGCTGCGCGTGGGCCGCGGGGCGCCCGTTGCGGCGGCCGTCGATGGCCTTGAGCGGGTCGCGCAGCACGGCGCTGCCGACGTCCATGATGTCGCGCAGCACGCCCTTGTCGCCGCTGCGCTCCGGTGCCCAGAAATGCAGTGCGGCCCATTCCGGGAAGCTGCTTGGCGGTGCCAGCAGGCGCGTGGTGCGCTCGCGCGTGACCAGCGGCACGTTGAAGTCCAGCACCGGGCAGATGCCCCCGGCCGAATGCAGCAGCGTGATCTGGGTATGCCATGACGGGACCACGGTCTCGCGATGCCCCGGGGTGCTGGCCTGGCGGCTCAGGAAGGTCCGCAGCGGGCTGCCGGCCTCGCAGTCTTCCTGCAGCAGGATCCAGTCGCTTTCGCTTTCGCCTTCGTCATGGCTGCCGCCGCGCGTGGCGCTGACCAGCCGGCGCGGCGTGGCCATGATGTTGTGCTGGCGCACGCGTTCGGGATCGTGGCCGCTGTCGACGACGAAGGCGCAGTCAAGTTCGCCGCTGCCGAGATGGCCGGCAAGGGCGGCGTCGGCAATCACCGGACGCGTGACAAAGCTGTCTTGCGGAAACTGCTCGCACAGTGCCGTCAGGATCTCGGTGATGACCGGGTCGCCGATCGACGATGAAAAGCCGATCGAAACGCGCCTGCCGTCGTCACGGCGCTTGCTCAGGCCAGGCTCGCCGGGGCGCACCAGATGGTTCCATTTGGCGAGGATCTGCCGCGCCGTCTGCTCCAGGCGCAGGGCGTGCGGAGTGGGTTCGAGCATCCCGTTGCGCTTGACGAATAGCGGATCGCCGGTGATTTCGCGCAAGCGCGCGAGGCTGTAGGCCACCGTGGGCACGCGTCCCTGCGTGCAGGCTGCAACGGCGCTGAGGTCCCGGTATTCCATGACGAGGACAAAGACATGCAACAACTTCGTGCTGACGTGACGCATTCCGACTTCTCCCGATCCACGACTTTGTTTTCGCTTTTTTTTTTGTTTGTCCGACGCGCACGGCACTGCGTCGGACATGGGGCGCAAGAGCGGCCAGGTGTCAGGGCAATGATCCGGTCCGTGACAGGGACAGGCGCAAACGGCATGTACGGCGCGCGCTGCGGGCATGTCCGGATGAAAACCAGGCGGGCAAAGGCCCGGGCAGGATGCTGCGAAAACGCATGGCACGACTCCTAAATGTCCGACTTGCGTCGACAAATGGCGCAGTGACGACTCGATCCTTCAGGCCCGGTACAGGTTGGCAGCGTGGAATGCGCACCGTACAACGTCATGGTGCCAGCTGCCTGGCCGCTCTTCTGCCGGCGCCGCCAGGGCGCCGCGCGAAGGCGTGCGAAATTTAGTTGTGCCGAGGAAGCTTAATACATGCTCAGCGAAAGTCATAGAAACTTGAACTGAGGGCAGTCTTCTAATTTTCTTTAGTACGTCTTTGTCCGTACATCAATACATGGCTTGAAATCGGGGTTGCGGGCCGATTCATGCACGACCACCGCCGTGCAGAAGGCCGTCATGCCCATGTGATATGGGGGCCGGCATCTCCGTTTCCGCGACGCGCAGCGCTAATGGCCTAACTAGACTCCAAATTGGCTTAACGAAATTTGGCAATGCGCGCCAGCGCACGCGGCAGCTTGCGCAGAGATAATTTTCTTAACTCGCGCAGCGAAGACACTGAATTGCCTTTTGGCGCGCCCCTGGGCTAACGTAGGGCCAGAGTCGGCACGGTTGGCGGCGCGGCTGGCGCCGCTTGTGGCCCGCTGCTGTGATGCGGAGAGATTCGTGAACAGACGGTATTCGGAAGAGCAGATCCGCAGCTACCTGGCCGAGGCGGCCAGTGGCGTGCCAGTGCGTGAGCTGTGCGCGCGCTATGGTTTCAGCGATGCTTCGTTCTACGGATGGCGTGCCCGTTATGGTCAGCCCAGCCAGGGTGATGCACGTGACGGGCGCAAGCTGCGCGAGCTGCAGGAAGAGAATGCCCGGCTGAAGAGTATGCTTGCGGATGCGCTGCTCAAGCTTGAGCTGATGCGCAACCGTACCGGCCGCCGCAATGGCACAGGCAAGGATCGCTAGCGGCGGACGGTTCCTGCAATGCGCCGCGGTGTCGGTTCCACATACCGCGGAGGGTTCTGGAGTATTGGTTTGACGAAGTTTCTGATCAAGGCGGGCGTGCTGGCATGCGCCGCCATGGTGGCTGTCCCGGCGTGGGCGGCCAGTGCTGCATCGGCGGCCGCGGCCGCCGGCACCCCGATGGTGGCCCCGCCGCCGCCACGGATGCTGGACGAAGCCACGGCCGTGGTGGAGGGACCTGATGGCACGCTGTCCGCGTCGCAGCGGCAGCACTGCCAGTCATTGCTGGACCAGATCAACGCGCTGCCCGGCGGGCCGCAGTGGTCCACCGGCAAGTCGTCGGTAGTCACTGCCGACGGGCGCACCTATCCGACACTGGAACGCCAGGCAGATCGCAAGCGCCTGGAGGAGGCGTATCGCCAGGAATGCGCGCAGCAGCGCCGCTGAGGCGCCCCCCGGCAGCAGGCCGTCACCTGCGTATTTGCGGAGAGCCTACATGCACTGTTTCAAACACCTCTTCGCATGGTGCCTGGCAATGATGCTGATGGCGCCGCACGGGCCAGCGATGGCGCAGTCCAAACTGAGCAATGCCCAGCTTGACCAGCTGACCGCGCCGATTGCGCTGTATCCCGATGCGCTGCTGTCGCAGGTGCTGATGGCGGCCACCTATCCGGCCGATGTCGCGGCTGCGGCGCAATGGTCCAAGGCCAATCCCAGCCTGTCTGGCGATGCTGCGACCAAGGCAGTCGCCAGCCAGACCTGGGACCCCAGCGTGTAGTCGCTGGCCGCGTTTCCTTCCGTGCTCGACATGATGGGCCGCCAGCCGCAGTGGGTGCAGTCGGTCGGCGACGCGTTCCTGGCCCAGCCCAACGACGTGATGGATTCGGTGCAGCGGCTGCGGGTGCAGGGCAGAACGCGGGCATGCTGAAGACGACCGAGCAGCAGAAGGTCGTGACGCAGACCACCGGCGGTACCACGATCGTGCAGATCGAGCCGGCCAATCCGCAAGTGGTCTACGTGCAGGCCTACAATCCGACCACGGTCTACGGCACCTGGGCGTACCCCGCGTATCCGCCGGCGTACTACCCGCCGCCGCCCGGTTCCGTGTTTGCCACGGCACTGGTAACGGGCATCGGCTTCGGGCTTGGCGTGGCGGCGGTCGATGCGATGTGGGGCGGGTTCAACTGGAATAGCCATGACGTCAACATCAATGTGAAGCGCTACAACAACATCAACGTCAACCAGCGCCTGGACGTCAATCGTGCCAACGTGAACTGGCAGCACAACCCCGCCAACCGCCGCAACGTGCCATACAACAATGCGGCGGTGCGCGGTCGCTCCGCAGTTTTTCGCCGGCCGGCTGGCAGCGCGTCGCGGACCGCTGAGCCTTCTTGCGCCCCGGCCAGCCGTCTAGGCCAGCCGGGGTTCGCCAAACTCCGAGCCGTAGGCGTCTGATCTGGCCGCCGCCTGGCGCGGGGCCGGATCCAGGTCGGCATAGACCGAGGCCAGCCCGTCGCGGTCGATGATGCGCAGGTGCCGCTGGCGCACCGAGATCAGCCCGACCGAGGCAAAGCGCGACAGCAGCCGCGACACCGTTTCCAGGGTCAGCCCGAGCAGGCTGGCGATGTCCGTGCGCGACATGGCCAGCGTCAGCGCGCCATCGCGGTTGCCGTCGCGGCGCGCCTGCTCGCCGGCGAGGTCGAGCAGCAGCATGGCCAGGCGCTGCGGCGCCCTCATCGATCCAACTGCCACCAGCAGCACGCGTTCGCGCTCGGCATTGCGGCGCATCGCGTCCAGCACCGTTTCACGGAATGGGACGGCCTGCATGAGCGCGCGCAGGGATTCGACCGATACCGCACAAACCACCGAGTCCTGCAGCGCGATGGCGCCGGTCCCGTGGACCGGGCCTTCATGCGGCTCAAGCCCCAGCACATCGCCGGGCAGGGAAAAACCCGTTACCTGCCGCCAGCCCAGCGGCGATTCGTAGACCTGCTTGGCGCTGCCATGGCGCAGGGGGTAGACCGTCAGTGCAGGGCGGCCCTGGCGGAAAACATGCTCGCCGGTGCGCACTTCCACCCGCTCCGGCTGCAGCGCCACCGGCGCGTGCGACAGGGGAGCTTGCGCCCCGGCGCTATGGCAAACGTGGCGAAAGAGGCAGAGCAGGCAGGCTGGGGCGCCGCTGTCCGGCATGGTGGCATTGTCCTCCGGTGGCGATGGCCAAGTATAAGACGCCGGCAACGCAAGCCATCTCGCCGCGATCTGCATTCTTTCGTATTGCTAATTTAGAAATTTCGCATCGCGGGGGCGAGGCGCGTTGCGTTTGTGCCATAACGACGGGGCACGCCTGTCCAGCCGGTGGACGTAAGGCTGATTATGGTATGCTGCAACGCAACAATAAAGGTATAGGGGGGAGATTCCGTCACACGACCAGGAGTCCTCATGACCAAAAGCCTCGCCGCTGACTGGCATGCGCAGATCCGGCGACTGAGCCGCGCGCAAGCCCGCACGGAAGCCCAGGTGAAGTCCTGGCTGGGCCGCATGGATTCGCTGAATCCGCTCACACCGGCTCGCCCTGCTGGCCCGCGGGGCAAAGTCCGGCCCGCCCGGCCGGCACCCGCGCCGGATTCCCTGCCCGGTACCTGGCAGGCGCACAGGCTGCGCCTGGCACCGCTGCCCGGCGAACTGGTGCCGCAACTCTCGTATCACCTCTACATACCGTCCAAGGCCCATCGCGGCCCGTTGCCAGTGGTGGTAGTGCTGCATGGCTGCCGCCAGACGCCGGATGACCTGTCGGCCGGCACCCGCATGAATGCGCTGGCCGAGCGCGAGGGATTTATCGTGGCCTACCCGCAACAGCCCTTGCGGCGCCAGGTGCAGCGCTGTTGGCAGTGGTTCGACCTGGGCGCCGCCGAGGGCGGACGCGAGGCGCAGGCGGTGGCCGCGCTGATCGATACGCTGGCCGCGCGCCACGACGTACGCGAGCGCGAGATCTACCTGGCCGGCATGTCCGCCGGCGCGGCCATGGCCGCGCTGGTGGCGTTGCGCTACCCGGGCAAGGTGGCGGCCGCGGCCCTGCATTCCGGCGTGGTCATCGGCGCGGCCGACAACCCGCGCGCCGGCCTGCGGGCGATGCAGCAAGGCTCGGCCGCCGAGCCGTCATGGCTGCTGGATGCCGCCGGCGTGACGCCGGGCGGTCCCGAGATGCCCGCGCTGGTGATCCACGGCCTGGCCGACGATGCCGTGCATCCGGTCAACGGCCGTCTGCTGGCGCGGCAGTTCCTGGCCTACAACGGCCTGGAAGACCGGCTCGCCGGTACGCCCGAGCCGTCCAACCCGGATGACGAAGCGCCGGGCCGGTCCCATGAATACCGCTTCGGCCGCTGGCGCCGCGACCTGGTGACGCTGGTGGAAGTGGAGGGCCTGGGCCACGCCTGGAGCGGCGGCGACGCCAGCTATGGCTACCACAGCGATATCGGCCCGGATGCCAGCTCGATGATGTGGCAGTTCTTCAGCCAGCACCGGCGCTGAAGCCCGGCGGCACCAATGCGCATGAAGCGCGCATGAAAAAAGGGAGGGCGCCTGCCCTCCCTTTTTCATTGCGGCAACAGTGTCAGCCGCGCGAGCGGTCCTTGACGAACAGCGCGGTCACCATGCCCAGCACGCACAGCGCGACCACATAGTGGGCCGGCGCCAGCGGATCCTGCTTCAGCATCAGCGTGACGACCATCGGCGTCAGCCCGCCGAAGATCGCATACGACACGTTGTACGAGAATGACAGGCCCGAGAAGCGCACCTGCGCTGGGAACGCATTGACCAGCACGAACGGCACCGCGCCGATGGTGCCGACCAGGAAGCCGGCCAGCGCATAGAGCGGCAGCAGCAGGTCGGGGCGGGTGAAGATGGTGGTGTAGAACGCGTAGGCGCAGATGGCCAGCAGCAGGCCGCCGAAGAACAGCGTGCGGCGCGCGCCGATGCGGTCGGCCAGCGCGCCGGAGACGACGCAGCCGACCGTCAGGCACAGCGTGGCAACGCTGTTGGCCACCAGCGCCGTGCGCGCGTCAAAGCCGTACAGCTTCTGCAGGAAGGTGGGCGTCATCAGGATCACCACCACGATGCCGGCCGACAGCATCCAGGTCAGCAGCATCGACACCGCGACGCTGCCGCGGTGGTTGCGCACCACCGACTTCAGCGGCATTTCCGCGGCCAGCGCCTTGCGCTGCTGCAGTTCGGCGAAGACCGGGGTCTCATGCAGCCAGCGCCGCAGGTACATCGAGGCGATGCCGAACACGCCGCCGATCAGGAACGGCACGCGCCAGCCGTGGTCGGCCAGCTCGGCCGGGGTGAAGACGCTGTTGATGCCGGTGGCGACCAGCGAACCCAGCAGGATGCCGGCAGTCAGCCCCGCGGTCAGCGTGCCGCAGGCATAGCCGACATGGCGCGCCGGCACGTGCTCCGAGACGAACACCCAGGCGCCGGGCACTTCGCCGCCGACGGCCGCGCCTTGCAGGATGCGCAGCACCAGCAGCAGCACCGGCGCGGCCAGGCCGATCGACTGGTAGGTGGGCATCAGGCCCATCAGCAGCGTGGGCACCGACATCAGCAGGATCGACAGGGTGAACATCTTCTTGCGGCCGAGCAGGTCGCCGAAGTGCGCCATGATGATGCCGCCCAGCGGCCGGGCCAGGTAGCCGGCCGCGAAAATGCCGAAGGTCTGCAACTGGCGCAACCAGTCCGGCACCGACGGCGGGAAGAACAGCTGCCCGATGACCGTCGCGAAAAAGACGAAGATGATGAAGTCGTAGAACTCAAGGGCGCCGCCAAGCGCGGCAAGGGCAAGGGTCTTGTAATCCTGGCCGGTCAGCGGGCGCGCGCTGGCTCGCGGCGCGCCGACACCCGCGGCGGTACTGCTGGTGGTAGACATGAATGGACTCGCATGGAAGAGATCGCATGCGAAGCGCGCAGCACGGAATCGTGATGGGTGTGGCCGGAGGGTACAGCGCAGGGGAGGCAGGCACGATGTGGCGGGTAAGCCGCAGGCTTGCGACGAAACGCTTCGCAAAGGACGTAAAGATACCAGATCGGCCCATGCGGCGTTGAGGGGGCAATTCTGATTTCTTTGCTTTGTCCGAAACCGTTGCCATAATGTCGAAAAATGTGAAATCCGGGGCACAAACCATCGTGCAGCATCGGGATGCGGGGTCAGATCTTCTGGAACGACATGGCTTTCAAGCAATCCATCCTGGCAGTGGCTGCCACGCCACGCGGCCGGCTGGCGACCCGCGTCGCCGGCGGCGTGGTCGCGGCGCTCGCGGTGTTCGGGCTGGCGGGGTATTTTGGCGGCCCGCCGCTGCTCAAATACCTGATTGAAAAGAACGCGACCGAGGCGCTGGGGCGCAAGGTCACGCTGGGCAAGGCCCACGTGCGCCCGTTCGAGCTGGCGGCCACGCTGACGGATCTCACTATCTATGAGCGCGACGGCAAGACCCCCGCGCTGACGCTGGGCGAGGCCGAGGCCAATACCTCGCTGGCCTCGGTCTGGCACCTGGCGCCGGTGGTGGACAACCTGCATGTCGACCGGCTGGCCGTGCACGTGCTGCGCGGCGCCGACGGCCGCATGAGCTTTGCCGATGTCCAGGACAAGCTTGCGGCCCTGCCGCCTAAGCCGCCCGATGCCAAGCCGGCGCGCTTCTCGGTCAACAACATCGCGGTCACCGGCACCAGCTTCAGCTATGACGACAAGCAGCTCGGGTCCAGCCTGCGCGTCGACAACCTGACGCTGACCCTGCCGTTCCTGTCGAACCTGCCGCATGACGTCGAGATCGTGACGCGGCCCACGTTGAGCGCGCAGGTCAACGGCACGCCGCTGGCGCTCGATGGCGAGGTGCTGCCGTTTGCCGATTCGCGCCAGACCCGGCTCAACGTCAACCTTGACGGCCTCGAGGTCGCGCGGCTGATGGCGTTCGCGCCGCCGTTGCGCGATGCCGAGGTCAAGTCCGGAAAGCTCGATACGCGCCTGACCGTGGCCTTCCGCCAGCAGAAGGACACGCAGGAGATGCTGGTGATGGGCACGGCCGCGTTGCGCGATGCCGAGGTCGTCACGCGCGCCGGCCAGCCGCTGGTCAAGAGCGGCCGCCTGGCGGTGGATATCGGCAAGCTCGAGCCGCTGGCCCACCGCGCGCAGCTGCGCAGCGTGGAGATCGAAGGGCTCGGCGTGGAAGCCGCGCGGCGCGCGGATGGCTCGCTGAACCTGGCCACCGCGTTCCTGCCGAAGGCCGTCAGCAAGTCCACCGATGGCGTGGCGCCGGCACCGGCACCGGCGGCACCAGCATCCGCGCCCGTCGCGGCGTCAGGCGCCCAGGCAACGCCCGCGGCGCCGCCAGCCACGGCAGCCAAGGACGTGCCATGGCGCTACGCGGTCGACCGCATCGTCGTGAAGCAGGCCAGGCTGGGGTTTGAGGACGCGCTGGCGCCGTCGGGCCCGGGCAAGCTCGCGCTCGGCCCGCTTGATGCCGAGGTCAAGGGCTTTGCCGGCACGGAAGGCGACAAGCCGGCCCGCATCGACGCCACGCTGACCGTGGCCGACGGCCAGACGCTGCACCACACCGGCGACCTGTTGCTGCGCGACGGCACGCTGGCCGGCACGCTGGAAACCACCGGCCTGCGCCCGCAAGGGTTTGCCGCGTGGTGGCCGCACGAGCTGCGCAGCCAGTTCGGCGAGACCGCGGTCAATGCCGAGCTGCACTACCGCATGGCGTGGGCCACGCCGCAGTTCCAGTTCGTGCTGGAAAAGTCGCGGCTGGAGCTGGCGCCGCTCTATGTCGCGACGCGCGAGCCGGTGACGATGCCGGTATCCGCGGCCGCCCGCGCCGGCGCTGACGCGCAGGAGCGGGCTACCGCCAACGGCAACGCTGGTCCCCGTGCCAGCCGCCGCCAACGCGAGCGCGCCGCCGCCGACCGCGAAGGCGCCAACCTGCCGCTGCTGCGTGCGGAAAAGCTGGTGCTGGAAGATATCCAATTCGACCTCGCCAAACAGACCTTCGCCACCAGCCAGGTCACGCTGGCGCAGCCGCAGATCGCCGCCACGCGCGACTACCACGGCCAGCTGATCGAGATGGCGCGACTGTGGGCCACGGAATCGGCACAGCAGGCGCGCGCCACGCCGCGCCAGGCCGCACCGGCCGCAGCCACCACCAACGGCGCGCCAGCCCCCGGCGGCTGGAAGGCCAACATCGGCAAGGTCACCGTTGACGGCGGCAGCGCGCGCCTGGCGGACTACCAGCCAGCCGAGGCCAACCGCGGCCGCCCGGTGATCCACGAGTTCCGCAATATCGCGCTCGCCACCGGCGCCATCGCCTGGCCGCTGACGCCGGCGGCGGTGCCGGTCAGGCTGCATGCGGAGTCAGGCCAGCGCGGCGTGATCGGCGTGGACGGCTCGGTGCTGCCGACTGTCCCGGCCAGCCGCCTGCAACTTGACCTGCGCGAGGTGGAAATGCGCCCGCTGCAGCCCTACCTGGCCGACCGCTTCAATGCCGCGCTGCGCAGCGGCACGCTGACGGTCAAGGGCAAGCTCAATGTCGATGCGCCCACCGGCAAGCCTATCGCGGCGCAATTCGCTGGCAACGTGCTGTCCGGCAACGTGCGCACGGTCGACCGTATCAGCGGAGACGACTTCCTGCGCTGGCGCTCGCTGGCGGTGTCGGGCATCGACTTTGCCATGGACGAGAGCAAGGGGCCGATGCGCGTGAGCCTGGGCAATGTCGCGCTGTCTGACTTCTATGCCCGCGTGATCCTGAACGCCAACGGCCGCCTGAACCTGCAGGACGTGATGGCTGGCGGCGCCGCGAAGGGCGAGGCAGCGCCGTCCACCAGCCTGACGCAGGCCAGCCCGGCATCGGCGCCGGCAACGCCGCCGGTGCAGGTCGGCGATACGCGCACGGCCCAGGTCGAGCAGAAGCCGGGCGGGCCCAAGCCGCAGGTGCGCATCGGCGGGGTCTCGCTGGAGAAGGGCAACATCAATTTCTCGGATTTCTTCGTCAAGCCCAACTACTCGGCCAACCTGACCGGCATGAAGGGCAAGGTGTCCAAGGTGTCGTCGGGCGACCCCACCCCGGCCGACCTGGTGCTGGATGGCCGCATCGATGACGATGCGCCGGTCAATATCAGCGGCAAGCTCAATCCGCTGGGTGAGCAGCTGTTCCTGGACATTGCCGCCAAGGCCTCGGGCGTGGAACTGACCCGGCTCACGCCCTATGCGGCCAAGTACGCCGGCTACCCGATCACCAAGGGCAAGCTGACGGTGGACGTGGCCTACAAGATCGAGAACGGCGAGCTCGATGCGAGCAACCACCTGTTCCTGGACCAGCTCACCTTCGGCGAGCGCGTCGACAGCCCGGATGCGACCAAGCTGCCGGTGCTGCTGGCGGTGTCGCTGCTGAAGGACCGCAACGGCGTGATCGACGTGAACCTGCCAGTGTCGGGCTCGTTGTCGGATCCGGAGTTCAGCATCGGCGGCGTGATCGTGCGCGTGATCGTCAACCTGCTGACCAAGGCGATCACGTCGCCGTTCTCGCTGATCGCCTCGGCCTTTGGCGGCGGCGGGGGCGAGGAGCTGGGCTATGTCGAGTTCGCGCCCGGCACCGCGACGCTGACGCCGGCGGCCAAGGACAAGATCACCAAGCTGGGCCAGGCGCTCAATGACAGGCCGTCGCTGCGGCTGGAAATCAGCGGCCGCATCGACCCGGCCACCGACGAGGCCGGCGCGCGCCGCGCGTGGCTGGATGCGCGCGTGGCCGAGCAGAAGCGGCGCGACCAGCGCGACAGCGCACAGGCGGGCGGCGAGGCCGGCAACGACGAAGCCGGCGAGCAGGGCGCCGAGATCAAGGTTTCGAAACAGGAATACCCGAAGTACCTGGAGCAGGTCTACAAGCGCACTTCCATGAAGAAGCCGCGCAATTTCGTCGGCTTCACCAAATCCCTGCCGCCCGAGGAAATGGAAAGGCTGCTGATGGCCAATGCCACGGTCACCGAGGCCGACCTGAAGCGCCTGGCCGAGCAACGCGCACTGGTGGTCAAGCAGTCGCTCGAGCGCGAGGGCAAGGTGCCGGAAAGCCGGCTGTTCCTGACCGCGCCCAAGCTCAGCGCCGAGGGCATCAAGGACAAGGGCGCGCCCAACCGCGTGGACTTCTCCATCCGCGGGTAGACGCCGGGGGAGACGATTCGCAAGGCCGCCCGCCGCATGGCGGGCGTGTCATGCCATCACACCGCGAGGCGCCCCGATCTCACGTTTCGCCCCACTGCCTCAGCAGATTGTGATAGCACCCCACCAGCGTCCTCCGGGCGCCCTCGTCGGCGCCGGTCTGGTTCAAGGTCTGGATCGCATTGTCCATATCGAACAGCATCGCACGCCGGGCGTCGTCACGGATCAGGCTCTGGATCCAGAAGAAACTGGCCAGCCGCACGCCGCGCGTGATCGGCGTGACCTGGTGCAGGCTGGTGGCGGGATAGACGACCATGTCGCCGGCCTCCAGCCTGACCGAATGGGCACCGTAGGTGTCCTGCACCTGCAATTCGCCGCCATCGTAGCTGGCCAGCTCCGACAGGAACAGCGTGGCCGAGATGTCGGTGCGCAGCTTGCGCCCGTCGTACGGATGGATGCGCACGCTGCCGTCCACATGGGTGCCGAAGGTCATCCCTTCGCTGTAGCGGTTGAACATCGGCGGATAGACGATGTTCGGTAGCGCCGCGCTGATAAACAGCGGATTGCGCTCCAGCATCGACAGGATCAGCTGCTGGCACTCCCGCGCCACTTCCGAGCGTTCGTCGATTTGCTGGTTGAACTTGACCGGCGCGCCCGAGTAGCCGGCGGTGACGCGCCCGTCCACCCAGGCATCGCCGGCCTGCTCCAGGCGCTGGCGCAGCGCGCCGACCTGTTCGGCGCTGAGGACTTTGGGGATGACGACTAGCATGGGGCTCCTGGCGCCACGACCGGCGGCGCCGAGGGGCCGCCAGCCGCGGGTTACATCCGGTAGGTGAACGAAAGCATCGCCGTGCGGCCGGTGCCGGGTACGGACCGTCCGCCGTCGGACTGAATCAGCGCATCGTAATACTTCTTGTCGAAGATATTGAACAGATTCAGCCGCACATCGTACTTCGGCTGGTGGTAGGCCAGCATGCCGTCCCAGCGCACGAAGCTGCCCACCTGGACGGTGTTGGTGTTGTTGGCAAAGCGTTCCGACATATAGAAGGCACCGCCGCCGATTTCCCAGTTGGGCAGGAAGGCGTAGCTGGTCCAGGCGGTGGCGGTGTGCTTCGGCGTGTTGGTCGGCACCTTGCCGGTGGTGTTGGCGGCAACACCGTTGACGATCTCGGCATCCAGGTAGGTGTAGCCGGCGAACACCTGCCAGCGGTTGGTGATGCGCCCGGTTGCGCCCGCGCGGAAGCCGTTGACGCGGATCTTGCCGCTCAGCGCATAGGTGGTGGCGTCGATCTGGCTGCGGGCGTTGTCCTTGGTGATCTGGAAGATCGCCGACGTCAGCGACAGGTCGCCGCCAAGCAGATCCCACTTGCCGCCCGCTTCATAGGACTTGTTCTTTTCCGGGTCCAGGCTCGGCTGGCCCACGGTGCCGGTCAGCTGCTCCAGCGACGGGTTGAACGAGGTGCCATACGACACGTAGTAGGACTGCGCCTCGGTAGGCTGCCAGATGCCGCCCAGGCGCACGCTGGTGAAGTTGACCGTCTGCTCGGCATTGGCCAGTGCGGTGTTGCCCCGGGTGTTGGTCGAGTTGACCGAGTTGGTGATGCTCGCGATGTAACGGTCGTAGCGCACGCCCGCCACCGCCTTCCATTGCTTGCTGAACTCGATCGAGTCGTTCAGGTAGGCCGCCAGCGTATTGGCCGAACCGCCCTGCAAGTTGCCGGTGCTGGTGGGCACGTTGCCAGGCGAGGCAGTGTAGCCGGGATTGACCAGCGGCTCGCAGGCCACGAACCCGGAAGTGCCAGCCGCGGCGGTCGCGGTGGCAGCGGGGTTCAGCGGCACGCCGTTGCAGCTGCCATTGCGGAAGTAGTTCTGGTTGTTGTAGCCGTCGTGGCCCACCTCGGCCCCGACCAGCAGCGTGTGCTTGACCGGCCCGGTGTTGAAAATCGAGGTCAGTTCGGTCTGGTTGAAGATCGAGTAGTCACGGATCTTGCGGTCATGGCTCTGCAGGCGCACAGAAAGCTGGTCCAGCGGCAGCGTGCTGGTGGTGAGCGGCGTGAAGCCCCTGGCGCTGACCGAGCCAACCGAGTTGGGCGCGGTCTCCCGGGCATCGGTCTCAACGTAGTTGAACTGCGTCTGGTTGCGCAGCCGCAGGTTGGGCGAGAACTTGTGCGTGATGCCGGCGTTGAGCGACGCGATGTCCTGGATGGTGCGGTCGTCGGTGAAGCCGTAGAAGGTATTGCGGTCGACATTGGTCGGATGGCCGTTCAGGTTCGAGAAGCCATAGTCCGGCATGTCGCGGTTATGCTGCAGCAGCGCCGACAGCGTGAT
The DNA here is from genome assembly GCF_059419025.1 of Cupriavidus sp. GW821-FHT07C08. Lineage (NCBI taxonomy): Bacteria > Pseudomonadati > Pseudomonadota > Betaproteobacteria > Burkholderiales > Burkholderiaceae > Cupriavidus > Cupriavidus sp. GW821-FHT07C08. Next base: position 252,619 of record NZ_JBWKQZ010000008.1, on the reverse strand, counting down.
CTCGGTCGAGGTGCCAATGCCGGTGCGCCACGACGGCGCGATGCCAAAGTCCCGCACTGTCATCTCGTCGCGCGTGCTCGGCTTGCCGTCCTGCGCCATGGCCGAGATGCGGAACGCCGAGGTGTCGCCCGTGGGCGTGTTGTAGTCGGCGGTGGCGCGCACCAGGCCGTTGGTGGTGACCGAGCCGGTCACCTCGGTGGCGGCCTTCAGCGTCGGCTTCTTGCTGACCTGGTTGATCACGCCGCCGGTGGAGCCGCGGCCGAACAGCATCGACGACGGCCCCATCAGCACCTCGACCTGCTCGAGCGCGAAGGTATCGCGATAGTACTGGCCGCGGTCGCGGAAGCCGTCCAGGTAAATGTCGGTCCGCGCCGAGAAGCCGTTCAGGTTGATGTTGTTGCCGATCTGGCCGCCTTCGGCACCGCCGATGGTGATACCCGGCACGTTGCGCAGCGCATCGGCCAGCGAGCTGACGCCTTGCGATTCCATCAGCGCCTTGTTCACCACGGTGACCGACTGCGGCACGTCGCGCAGGTCGGCGGGCAGCTTGCTTAGCGACGCCTTGCCGGCGTTGAAATCGCCGCGGGAGGCCTCGCCATTGACCACCACTGGCGGCAGCGTGGCGGCCGGCGTTGTCTGCGTGGTGGTGGCGGAAGGTGCGGGAGCTTGCTGGGCGAGGGTGGCGGCGGGCGTGGCGCACAACGCGAGCAGCGCGGTGGCAATGGGGGTGCGGCGATTCATGGTTATGGTCTTGGTCTACCCCTGCGGTCGGGGCCCAGCCGTCCTACGCCGCCACGCACGAATATGCCTGGGCCGGTGTTGCGGGAAAAGGGGGGGCAAAATGAGGTCTTCCTCTGGGCGAGTCGGAATATAAATGCGAATGATTGTTGTTGCAATTCGCGTTGTGTTGCCGACACAGACAATTCAGACTGTGGGTCAATGTATGGAGTAATAGTCATTTGCAATATTAAGTGCGCTATTAGTAATTTTTGAATAGGTCCCGTATATTGGGAGAGCCTGCGGCGGCGCAAAAACGACCCCGGCGCAAAACAGCGACCATACATTTGCTCGCAAACCGGAAATAACGACTGAAGAAAATAAGCGGTGGCTTCGGGAAACACCCGCTCAGGGCGGATTTCCTGATCGTGAACGATTCTCGGGCTGACTGGACGGCGGCGCACCGCGCGGCGGTGCAGCAAGCAAGCCCGCGAAAACCGGTATGATTCGGCCCGGACAATCCGTTCCATAGCCGATTCAGGAGTGTGTTTTGCAGCAGGATCAACTGGAAGCCGCCGTCGCCTACAAGACCTGGGTGTGCGTGATCTGCGGCTGGGTCTACGACGAAGAACAGGGCTGGCCGGAAGACGGCATCGCCCCCGGCACGCGCTGGGAAGACATCCCCGAGGACTGGCGCTGCCCGGAATGCGACGTCGGCAAGGCCGAATTCGCCATGATCGAGCTGTAACGCCGCAGGCACTTCCCTGTCCGGCTGATCCTTCCAGGCTCAGCCCTGGGCTTGCGCCAGCATGGCAGCAAGCAGCACATTGGCGCCCGCCTCCAGATGCTCGGGCCTGGCGTCCTCGATCTCGTTATGGCTGATGCCGTCCTTGCACGGCACGAAGATCATTGCCGTCGGCGCCACCCTGGCCAGGTAGACCGCGTCGTGGCCCGCGCCGGTAACGATGTCGCAATGCGTGTAGCCACGCGCCGCGGCCGCCCGCCGGACATGCGCCACAAGCTCGGGCGCGAAGGGCGTCGGCTCGAAGCGCTGGATTGCTTCGACTTCCACCGCCAGCGCGGCACCTGTGGTGCTGCCGCTGGCCAGTGCCGCGCACGCTGCGCGCAGCCTTGCTTCCATCCGGTCAAGCTGGCCGCCATCGAGATGGCGAAGGTCGACGCTGAACTGCACCCGCCCCGGGATGACGTTGCGTGAAGACGGGTGGACATTGACCACCCCGACCGTCCCCCGCCCATTGGGGGCAAAGTCGTTCGCAATCTTCGTCACTTCCTGGAACAGGAACGACGCGCCATGCAGGGCGTCCCGGCGCAGCGGCATGGGGGTGGGGCCGGCATGCGCCTCCATGCCAGTCACCGTGACGTCATACCAGCGCAGGCCAAGCGACCCCGTCACCACGCCGATGACCTTGTCCTCAGCCTCGAGGATCGGGCCTTGCTCGATATGCGCCTCGAAGTACGCGCCAACCTTATGGCCGACCGGCGCGGTGCCCGCATAGCCGATCGCCGCGAGTTCGCCGGCAACGGACTTGCCGGCGTTATCCGTTGCCGCCAACGCGGTGGCCTCCGGGAAAACGCCGGCGAACACGCCCGATCCCATCATCACCGGCACGAAGCGCGCGCCTTCCTCATTGGTCCAGATCGCCAGTTCCAGCGGCGCCTCGGTGGTCAGGCCGTGGTCATTGAGCGTGCGCATGACTTCCAGCCCGGCCATGACGCCATAGCATCCGTCGAACTTGCCGCCGGTGGGCTGGGTGTCGATATGGCTGCCGGTCGTGACCGGGGCAAGCGCGTCGTTGCGGCCCGCCCGGCGCCCGAAGATATTGCCCACGCGATCGATGCGCACCGTCAGGCCGGCCTCTCGCATCCAGCCGGTGACGAGGTCGCGCGCCTGCCCGTCCAGCGCGGTCAGGGCCAGGCGCGCATTGCCGCCCCTGGGCGTGGCGCCGACCTGCGCCAGCTCCATCAGCGCTTGCCACATGCGTTCGCCATTGATCGTGATTGCGTTCATGCGCCCGCTCCTGACTGTTGGATGCCGCCGAAGAAGGCCTTTGCATTGGCGGCGAGCGATTCGAGGTGGTAGCCGCCCTCCTGCACAATCAGCGTGGGCAGGCCCAGTGCGGCAACGGCGCGGCCGAGGCGGGCGAAGCCTTCGGTGGACACATCCACCAGCGACTGCGGATCTTCGCGGTAGATGTCGAAGCCGAGCGACAGCACCAGCGCGTCTGCCTGGAAGCGTTCGATGGCGCCGCGCGCCGTGTCCAGCTTGTCGAAGAAGACGGACTCGGGCGAACGGTGCGGCATCGGCAGGTTGAGGTTGTGGCCGGTGCCCGCGCCGCGGCCGTGCTCATCGTCGAAGCCCGCGACCACCGGATAGAAATTGGTCGGGTCGCCGTGGATCGACACGTAGAGCACATCGGCCCGGTCGTAGAAGATCTCCTGGATGCCCTGGCCGTGGTGCATGTCGGTATCGAGGATGGCCACGCGGCCAAAGCGCGCGCGCAGGGCCTGGGCGGCGATCGCGGCATTGTTCAGGTAGCAGAAGCCGCCCGCCGCGTCGCGCCGGGCATGATGGCCCGGCGGCCGGCACAAGGCGTAGGCGCTGCGTTCGCCGTCCAGCAGCGCCAGGGCGCCGGCCACCGCGCTCTGCGCCGACCAGTAGGCCGAGCGCCAGGTGTTCAGGCCCACCGGGCAGCTGCCGTCGGCGAGATAGCGCGCGGCCTGCGCCAGCACGCCGCGCAGGGCGTTGGGCTCGCGCACGAAGATATTGGACATGACCTCGTCGCCCCAGTCCTCCGGCAGCTCGCGCCAGCTGGCATGGGCGTCCTGCAGGAACTGCAGGTAAGGCTGGTCGTGCACGGCGGCGAGCGGCGCGAGGCCGTGGTCAGCGGGGGCGTGGAGCGCGAAGCCAAGCGCCTCTGCCGCCTGCACCAGCCGCTGTGCCCGCGCGGGCAGCTCTTGCGGCGAGCGCATCTTGCCGCGCGAGTAGTAGCTCTGCGGATGGTGCAGCAATTGCTCGGGATGGAAAAACGTCAGCATGGGGTTGGCAATGTCCGTGGAAGGGCGTCAGGCCTGCGCGGCTTGCGCGGCGGGTTGTGGTTGCTGGCGCTGGCGTGCATCGATGCAGGCGATGCACAGCAGCGACACGCCGGCCAGCAAGGTGTAGAACACCGCCAGCGGCCACCATTGGCCCTGGAAGCGCTGCGCGAGGATGGTCCCCACCAGCGGTGTCAGCCCGCCCGCCACCGCGCCGCAGACCTGGTAGGACAGCGAGATCGCCGAGTAGCGCACGCGTGTTTCGAAGACTCCGCTGACAAAGCCCGCGATCACCGAATAGAAGCTCGCCATGCACACCACCGCCAGCGCGATGCCGAGCACGATGGCCGGCGCCTGGCGCGTCTGCACCAGCAGGAACATCGGATAGGGGGAAGCCATGGCCAGCAGCGCGGCCAGCTTGAGGAAGCGCGCGCCGCCAAGCTTCTCTGCCAGCCAGGCGGCCAGCGGCTGCGCCAGGAACTGGATGATGGCGACGGCGAACAGGCAGTCGAGGATCAGCGTCCTGGACAGCGACAGGTATTGCGTGGTGTACGCAATCATGAAGGTATTGGTGAAGTACACCCCCGCAATGCCGATGGTATTGGCGCCGATGCACAGCAGCACCGGCACGCGGGCCGTGCGCCAGACTTCGGCAATCGGCAGCCTGGCGGTCTTGCGCTGCGCCTGCACCTGCGCGAACTCGGGCGATTCGTTCACGCCCAGCCGGATCGCCACGCCCACCAGCAGCAGCGCCGCGCTGGCCAGGAATGGCAGGCGCCAGCCCCAGTCCATGAACACGTCGTGCTCCATCGATGTCACCGCGCGGAAAGCCAGCAGCGACAGGATCAGGCCGGCCGGGCTGCCGAGCTGCGCGAACGAGGCGAAGAAGGTGCGGCGGCCCTTGGGGGCGTGCTCGCCCGCCATCAGCACCGCGCCACCCCATTCGCCGCCCACGGCGATGCCCTGCACCACGCGCAGCAGCACCAGCAGCACCGGCGCGATGGCGCCCGCGGTGGCGTAGGTCGGCAGCAGGCCAATGCCGATGGTGGCCACGCCCATCATCATGAGCGTGGTCATCAGCGCCTTCTTGCGGCCGATGCGGTCGCCCCAGTGACCGAACACGATGCCGCCGAGCGGACGGGCAAAGAAGCCGACCGCGAAGGTGCCGAATGACGCCAGCGTGCTCAGGAAGGGATCGCCGCCGGGGAAGAACAGCGGGCCGAACACCAGCGCGGCGGCGGTGGCGTAGATGTAGAAGTCGTACCACTCGATCATGGTGCCGACAAAGGCGGCGGTGGCGGCGCGCACGGGCTGGCGCGTGCCGGAAGGGGACACTTGCATGGACTGGCTCCTCACTATGTTTGTGCCGCTGCATCAGGGGCAGCTGTGGGAGGAGTTATCGCCCGTTGACAAACATCAGTCAAATTTCTAATATTTATTTTTAATATAACCTGAATTTATACGTTGGCGTGATGGAGCGTTCTGCCCTGGACCGGGCCCTGCTGACCGACCGGCTCGACTGGAACCTGCTGCGCACCTTCCTGACCATCGTCCACGAGCGCAGCCTGAGCCGCGCCGCGGTCCGGCTGCATATCACCCAGCCGGCGGTGAGCCTGGCCTTGCGCCGGCTCGAAGAGCATCTGGGACACACGCTGATCGAGCGGCGCGGCAGCAATTTCCGCCTGACCCGGGCCGGGGAAGAGGTGCTGCGCATCGCCACCGATGTCTATGGCAGCGTGGCGCGGCTGGGGGCGGAACTGGCGGAGCAGCAGGATGAAGTCAGCGGCCTGCTGCGGCTGCTGACCGTGAGCCGGATCCATTCCGGCGTCTATGACGAATGCCTGGCCGCGTTCCATCGGCAGCATCCGCGCGTCACGCTGCAGGTGGACGTGATGCGCAGCACCGAGATCGCAGACGCGCTCGCGCAGAAGGCTGCCGGCGTGGGCCTGAGCCTGTACCGGCAGTCGGGCCGGCAGTCGGGCGACGGGCTTGAGCACATGCTGTTCCTGCGCCAGCGCTACGCCATCTTCTGCGGGCGTCACCACCGGCTGTTCGGGCGCACCGGGCTGGCCATCGCCGACCTGCTGGCCGAGAATTTCGTGTCGTTCAGCAGCGACCAGCTTGGCGACGTGCTGGCGCCATTGGCCGTATTCCGCGACCAGCACGGTTTTTCGGGCCGCATCGTCGCGACCTCGCCCAGCCTCGATGAAATCCGGCGCCTGGTGTTCGCCGGCTATGGCATTGGCTGCCTGCCGGAACACATCGTGGCCGACGATGTCGCCCAGCAACGGCTGTGGCGCCTGCCGCCCGAAGAGGGCGTGGCCGATATCGACATGTACCTGCTGTGGAATCCGGAGCGGCGCCAGACGCCGGCCGAGGCGGCGTTCCTCGAGCACTTCCGGCACTACGTGGCGCGCTATTCGCTGATGGAGCGGCTGGGAGAGTCAGTGAACGCACCGCTGGCGGCGTTGCGTGTGCCGACGGCGTGACGGGCGATTGCCCGGTTCGCGTACCGGGCAAGGTGCAAGCGGGGTCTTGCTACTGCTAGCCGTGCCGTCGCAGCGTATGCCGGCACAGCCCCGCGCGTTGCCGTTGTGCAGCGCAGCGCCGGTAGCGCATCCGGTACGGATGGCTGCAGCGCCAGATGGCCCGCAAGACGGTAATGAACAGCAGCGCCGCCATGACGGCAGCGAGCAGGCCGATCGACATAACGGCCCTCCTCCCCAAAAACCGTCTGTCCGACCTCTGCGGGGTCAGATCAGCAGCGGTAATGCCTCTAGCACCAACACCGCAACCAGTGCGCCGATCAGGGCGCCCATGGTCCGGCAACTGATGCGCAGGAATTTGGCGGTCACCGGGATCGAACCCATGGCGATCACGCCTACCAGCGCCATCGGAATCAGGAATACAAGATCATGCGCGGTGAAGTGCATGGTGGTCTCCTGTCTCTCTTTTGTGATTCCAGTATAGGCAGTGTGTGCCCGATGCACGGCTGCGAGCATCGGGATTGTCCCGAACCCGCGCGCTGCAGCTACCAACCAGGTATCGATGCGCGCACATAAAGCCGTGCAGGCGTTGCGCTGCGTACGCATGCCTCACGTTTTTCGCCATGCGAACCCCGAAGCGCGAAACACGTGTCCTATGCTGATCAGAGACGCGGGGCCCCGTTCCCATTCCAGTCCAATGCCCCGCAGACCGAGAGAGACGGAGGTGGCTATGGAACTTCACATGCAATCGCACCACTACGTGCGGCGGCAGCCGGACTGGACCGCGGCAGCGGTCTCGGGGCTGGCGGCCGGGGCGTTGCTGCTGGTGCTGGAGCTGTTCTGGTCGTCGATGGTGTCGGGCGTGAACCCGTGGGTAGCCACGCGCATGATCGCCGGGATCCTGATGGGCCAGAGCGTGCTGCAGAGCGCAACGTTCACCGTCGGCACCGTGGCCGCGGCGCTGGTGATCCATTTCGTGCTGGGTGCCGTGCTGGGCATGATCCTGGCGGCCATCATCGCGCCATTCACGCTGGATTCGAGCCTGGGCATGGCAATGCTGGCGGGCGCCGTATTCGGCCTGGTGGTGTACTTCTTCAATTTCTATGTGATGACGCGGGCCTTCCACTGGTTTGTCGAGGTGCGTGGGTGGCATACGTTTATCGGGCACCTGATTTTCGGGATGGCCGCGGCGGCGTGCTACTGGAAGCTGGAGAGCAAGGACGTATCGCACTGACAATCGCATCGGGGCAGGGCGCGGTGAGCGCCCGCACATGACGGTTGCATTGCGCGCGCCAGCCTCTGGGCGGATACGTGCGCAACGCCTGCGGCGGCCGGAACCAGGGGTTCCCGCCGCCGCTTTTTCCCGCGCTGCGCGCTTGTGCAGTGCGACACCAATGCATTGGCATGTCGCCTTGCAGTGACCTGACGGCATGCACTAGTCTTATGTCTACCTGCGTGACTTGCACATCCCTCGCCGCGCGCGAGTAGGAGGGTGGATATGGCGTTGGCCATCGCACTCGTAGTCATGGTCGTCGCTTCGGTGCTCTTCCATTTCCTGAGCCCGTGGTGGGCGACTCCGCTGGCGTCCAACTGGAAGCAGATGGACGACACGTTGACCATTACCCTGGTCATCACCGGCATTTTCTTCATCGGCATCAACCTGTTTGTCGGCTACATCGTCTGGCGCTACCGGCATGAGGCGCCGCACCCCAATGGCGGCACCGGCCACCGCGCGTCCTACCACCCGGAGAACAGCAAGCTTGAACTGTGGCTGATCGGGGGCACCACGCTGGGCGTGGTGGCATTGCTGGCGCCGGGCCTGTTCGTCTACGCCGACTACGTGCGCCCGCCGCGCGACGCGATGGTGATGGAAGTGGTGGGGCAGCAATGGTCCTGGGCCTTCCGCTTTCCAGGCAAGAGCGGCCAGCTGGGTGCGTCCGATCCGCGCTTTGTCACCGGCGCGAATCCGCTCGGGCTGGACCCCGACGATCCGCGCGGCCTGGACAATATCGTGATCGTCGGCCCGGAGGTGCACCTGCCGCTGAACAAGCCGGTCAAGGTGCTGTTGCGCTCCAAGGACGTGCTGCATGATTTCTATGTGCCGCCGTTCCGCGCGCGCATGAACATGGTGCCGGGCATGGTGACGTCGTTCTGGTTCACGCCGACGCAGACGGGCCGTTTCGACGTTCTGTGCGCGCAGCTGTGCGGCGTGGGGCACTACAACATGCGCGGCACGGTGGTGGTGGAAGAACCGGCTGCGTACGAGGCATGGCTGGCGAAGCAGCAGACCTTTGCCATGACGCTGGCGAAGGCCGCGGCACCGCCGGCGGCAATGGCAGCTGCCGCACCCGGCGCAGCGGGCGACGCCGGCACCGTCGAGAAGGGCCGCGCGCTGGCGCAGAGCAAGGGCTGCGTCGGCTGCCACAGCATCGACGGCAATCCGGGCGTGGGGCCGACCTGGAAGGGCCTGTACGGCAAGACCGAGACCTTTGCCGACGGCAGCAGCGCCAAGGTGGACGATGCCTTCCTGCACAAGGAGATCACCGACCCGCATGCGCGCCTGGTCAAAGGCTTCGGGCCGGTGATGCCGAAGTTGCCGATGAGCGAGGACGAGGTCGCTGCGCTGACCGCCTATATCAAGTCGGCCGGCAGCGGCGCGGCGGAAGCTGGCACGGTGGCGCCGGTACCGCCCGCGGATGTGCCCGCCGGCCCGGCTGCCGCGACCAGCGCCGCCACCACGGCAACCGCCGGCTCTGGCGCGCCCGCTGCCACGCCCGGGGCCGCGTCCGGCACCTATACGACTTCGACGGCCGTGGCCGTGCCGCCCTCGGCGGCGCCCGCGCCCGCCAGGAAGTGAGGAGACCCGCATGGCTTACGCCGACGATGCCGCCCATCACGCGCCGCAGAGCTTCTGGACCCGCTATGTCTGGAGCCAGGACCACAAGGTGATCGCCGTGCAGTACACCATCGTGGCGATCATGGTGGGCCTGGTGGGCGTGGCGCTGTCCAACCTGATGCGCATGCAGCTCGGCTTCCCGGGGCGCTTCGAGTTCATCGACGCCAACCGCTACTACCAGTTCGTCACCATGCACGGCATGATCATGGTGATCTACCTGCTGACCGCGCTGTTCCTGGGCGGCTTCGGCAACTACCTGATCCCGCTGATGGTAGGGGCGCGCGACATGGTGTTCCCCTTCCTCAACATGCTCAGCTTCTGGGTCTACCTGCTGTCGGTGATCGTGCTGCTGACCAGCTTCTTCGTGCCCGGCGGACCCACCGGCGCGGGCTGGACGCTATACCCGCCGCAGGCCATCCTGCCCGGCACCCCAGGCCATGACTGGGGCATCATCCTGATGCTGGTGTCGCTGGCGATCTTTATCGTCGCGGCCACCATGGGCGGCCTCAACTACGTCACCACCGTGCTGCAGGCGCGCACGGAAGGGATGACGCTGCTGCGCATGCCGCTGTCGGTGTGGGGCATCTTCATGGCCACCATCCTGGCGCTGCTGGCGTTCCCGGCGCTGTTCGTGTCGGCGGTGATGATGCTGCTGGACAAGACCCTCGGCACCAGCTTCTTCATGCCGGCGATGGTATCGATGGGGCAGCAGCTGTCGTACAAGGGCGGCAGCCCGCTGCTGTTCCAGCACCTGTTCTGGTTCTTCGGCCACCCCGAGGTGTATATCGTCGCGCTGCCTGCCTTCGGCATCGTCTCGGACCTGGTCAGCGTGCATTCGCGCAAGAGCATCTTCGGCTACCGCACCATGGTGTGGGCGATCCTGGCGATCGGCGTGCTGTCGGTGGTGGTGTGGGCGCACCACATGTTCGTCAGCGGCATGAACCCGTACTTCGGCTTCTTCTTTGCCACCACCACGCTGATCATCGCCATCCCCACCGCGATCAAGGTCTACAACTGGGTCATCACGCTATGGCGCGGCGATATCCATTTCACCGTGCCCATGCTGTTCGCGATCGCCTTCATCAGCACCTTCGTCATCGGCGGCCTGACCGGGCTGTTCCTGGGCAATGTCAGCGTGGATATCCCGCTGTCCAACACCTACTTCGTGGTGGCGCACTTCCACATGGTGATGGGCGTGTCGCCGATCCTGGTGGTGTTCGGCGGCATCTATCACTGGTACCCGAAGGTAACGGGCCGGATGCTGGACGACAACATGGGCCGGATCCATTTCTGGGTCACCTTCGTCGGCACCTATGCCATCTTCTTCCCGATGCACTACCTGGGCGTGCTGGGCATGCCGCGCCGCTACTACGCCTACGAGAACTACGCCTTTATCCCGGAATCGGCGCATGTGATGAACATGTACATCTCGGTGGCCGCGTTCATCGTCGCAACGGCGCAGCTGCTCTTTGTCTTCAACCTGGTGTGGAGCCTGTGGCATGGCCGCAAGGCCGACGCCAACCCGTGGCGCGCCGCCTCGCTGGAATGGCAGACGCCGCAGACCCCGCCCGCGCACGGCAACTGGGGCCCGCACCTGCCGGTGGTGTACCGCTGGGCCTATGCCTACAGCGTGCCGGGCGCGCGCGAGGACTTTATCGCGCAGAACGCGCCGCCGGAAGAGGGCGGGGCCGAGCCTGAACCGCATGCCAGCCGCGGAGCCGTCGCATGAACGCCGAAGCCCTGTACAAGGTCAGCCGCGACGATTTCGGCGGCAATCCGTCCGACGAGAATGCCGCCAACCACCGGCCGCGCGGGCGCGCCCCCGCAAGCATCGGCCTGTGGGTGTTCATGGGCGTGGTGACCTCGCTGTTTGCGCTGTTCCTGACCGCCTATGCGCTGCGCATGGACAGCCCGGACTGGCACCGCATCGGGCTGCCCTGGCAGGTGTGGCTGTCCACCGCGCTGCTGGCCGCGGGCAGCGTGGCGATGGCAGTGGCGTCGCGCGCCGCGGGCCGGGGCGAGATGGCCGTGGCCAGGCAGGCGCTGCGCCTGGGCGGTCTGGGCGCGGCCGGCTTCGTCGCCTCGCAGCTGTGGGCCTGGCAGGCGCTGGGCGCGATGCAGGTGATGCCTGCCGGCAACCCGGCCGGCAGCTTCTTCTACCTGCTGACCGCGATGCACGGCCTGCACGTGCTGGGCGGCCTGGCCGGCTGGGGCTTTGCCATGTCGTCACGCGGCAGCGGCGAGGCCGTGGTGCTGCGCATGCGGCTGTGCGCGCGCTACTGGCATTTCCTGCTGGCGGTGTGGGTGGTACTGCTGGCGGCGCTGGGGTGGCTCACGCCCGAACTGGTGCGCTATATCTGCGGCACGGCCTAGCGGCGGCGGCAGCAAGGAGGACCGGCATGTCAACGCAACTGTCTTCACCATCGGGCACACCCGGCGTGGCGCCTGCGCCCCAGGTGGGCGGCGTGCGCGGCCTGCTGGCCGACTGGTCGTCGGACCAGCAGGCCTTCAAGGTGTCGTGGGGCAAGGCGATGATGTGGATCTTCCTGCTGTCCGACACCTTTATCTTCAGCTGCTTCCTGACCGGCTACATGACCGTGCGCATGTCGACCACGGTGCCGTGGCCCAATCCCAGCGAGGTGTTCGCACTGCACGTGGGCGGCGCCGACATCCCGTTGCTGCTGATCGCCATCATGACCTTCGTGCTGATCAGCAGCAGCGGCACCATGGCGATGGCGGTCAACTTTGCCTACCGGCGCGCGCGCCGCGAGTGCGCGCTGTTGATGTTGGTGACCGCGCTGTTCGGCATGATGTTTGTCGGCATGCAGGCCTTCGAGTGGACCAAGCTGATCGTGGACGAGGGCGTGCGCCCGTGGACCAACCCGATGGGGGCGGCGCAGTTCGGCTCGACCTTCTTCATGATCACGGGCTTCCATGGCCTGCATGTGTCGTGCGGCGTGGTGTACCTGCTGATCGTGGCCACGCGCGTGCTGCGCGGGCGCTACGAGGCCACCGGCAACTACCAGATCGTGGAGATCGCGGGCCTGTACTGGCACTTCGTCGACCTGGTCTGGGTGTTTATCTTTGCGTTGTTCTATCTCTGGTGAGGGCGGCCATGGCATCGAATCCGGCAACTCCCGCAACCCCGGTGACGCCAGCGCATGGCTCCGGCCCGGATGCCGGCCATGCCGCGCACTCCGGCCAGCAGCATCCCATCGGGCTGTACCTGAAGATCTGGGCGCTGCTGTTCGTGCTGTCGACGCTGTCGTACCTGGTCGACTATTTCCATGTCACCGGCTACCTGCGCTGGACGCTGATCCTGGTGTTCATGGGGCTTAAGGCGGGTCTGATCGTGGCAGTGTTCATGCATATGGCATGGGAGCGCATGGCGCTGATCTGCGCCATCCTGGTACCGCCGCTTTGCCTGCTGGTGCTGGTCTGGCTGATGGCGGAAGAAGCCAATCACACTTTCCTCACGCGCGGCCTGTTCTTCCGCTGACCGGCCGCGCCGCTGCCGGATGTCAACGCGGAACGGAAGCCGAGCCCATGCACGCTGCCACGCAAGCCATCCTCACCTTCAACCATGGCCGCGATCCCGAGCGGCTGACCCGCAAGCTTGCGGCGATCGCCGCGGACCCGTTTGCCTTCTTTCGCGGCACCAACCATCTCTATGCCGCATCGCTGCGCGATGAGGCGGCAATGTGTGATGCGCCCATCACCTACGTCTGCGGCGATCTGCACCTGGAGAACTTCGGCAGCTTCAAGGGCGACAACGGGCTGGTCTATTTCGACCTGAACGACTTTGACGATGCCCTGGTCGCGCCGCTTACGGTGGATGTGGTCCGGATGCTGTCGAGCGTGCTGGTGGCCGCCGGCCAGCTGGGCCTTTCCGAGGCCGGCGCCATGCGCGCCTGCGAGGCCATGCTGTCCACCTATGCCGCCGTGCTGCAGACAGGCAAGCCTCGCTGGCTCGAGCGTGCCACCGCGGTCGGCATGGTGGCCACGCTGTTGCGCCGGGTCAAGGGCCGCAAGCGCGGCGCGCTGCTGGCCGAGCTCACCACGGTGCGCAAGGGCAAACGGCGCCTGGTCTGCAACAGCCGCCATGCGCTGCCGGCGGACAAGCCGGTCCGTGAGCGCGCTCGCGCGATCCTTGCGGCCTACTCGAAGCAGGGCCATCATGGCCACCGCCTGGCCCTCGACGATGCCGCGCGGCGCGTGGCGGGCATTGGCAGCCTCGGGCTGGAACGCTATATGGTGCTGGCGCGGGATGAACTGAGCGGCATGCAGCGCCTGGTCGACATCAAGCGCGCCGCGCCGAGTCCATGGCAGGACCTGCCCAGCCTGTCCCTGCCACCCTGGGGCAGCGATGCAAGGCGGGTGGCGGCCGTGCAGCAAGTCATGCAGGCGGCTTCGCCGGCGCTGCTGTCGGCTGTCGACATGGGCAAGGCTTCCTATCTGGTCAAGAGCCTGCAGCCAACCGCTGACCGCGTCGACCTGGCGCATTGCAGCAACTTTGCAGCGTTACGCGAGTTGCTGGGCACCATGGCGCATGCCGCGGCGTGGGCGCATCTGCGTGGCTGCGGGCACCAGGCCGCGGACCGGATCGAGCAGCTGCAGGCGTTTGCCGGCGGCACCCGCTGGCGCACCGGCGTCCTGCGGCTGGCACGGCATGGCTGCGCGGTGTCGGTGGCGCAGTGGAAGGCGTATGCGGACGATTACCGCGAGGCGCGGGGAGGGTGAGCGGGGGCCGAACGGGGGAAGAAGGGCGCTGGCGCCGCTCAGGCAAGCGTGAACGGCGCCAGCGTCAGGATGGTCAGGCCTGGGTGATGAACTTGGTCACCAGGTAGCCGTCGAAGGTCTCCTGGCCGCCTTCGCTGCCGATGCCAGAATCCTTGATGCCGCCGAACGGGGTTTCGGCCAGCGCCATGCCGAAGTGGTTGATATTGACCATTCCGGCTTCCAGGCCGTTGGACACTTCGGTCGCGGTCTTCAGCGAGTTGGTGAACACATACGACGCCAGGCCAAAGGGCAGGCTGTTGGCGCGGCGCAGCACCTCGGCCGTGTCCTTGAAGCGCGTCACCGGCGCCACCGGGCCGAACGGCTCGTCGGTCATCAGGCGCGAGTCGTCGGGCAGGTCGGTGACCACGGTGGGCGCGAAGAAGTAGCCCTTGTCACCCAGGCGCGAGCCGCCTGCCACGACCTTGCCGCCGCGCTGGCTGGCATCGTCCAGGAACTGCTCCATCGACAGCACGCGGCGCTCATGCGCAAGCGGCCCCATCTGGGTGCCGTCTTCCAGGCCGTTGCCCACCTTGATCGAGCCGATCACCTCGGTAAAGCGCGCCAGGAAGCGGTCATAGGCCTTCTCCTGGACGTAGAAGCGCGTCGGCGACACGCAAACCTGGCCGGCATTGCGCAGCTTGAAGCGCGCCAGCATCTCGGCGGCGGGGTCGATGTCGGCGTCGTCGAACACCAGCACCGGCGAATGGCCGCCCAGCTCCATGGTCACGCGCTTCATATGCGCGCCGGCCAGCGCCGCCAGCTGCTTGCCCACCGGCACCGAGCCGGTGAACGAGATCTTGCGCACGATCGGCGATTCGATCAGGTAGGTCGAGACCTCGCTGGGCACCCCCCAGACGATGTTGAGCACGCCCGGGGGCAGGCCGGCATCATGGAACAGCTGCGCCAGCGCCACCACCGCGCTGGGCGAGTCTTCCGGGCCCTTCAGGATCAGCGTGCAGCCGGCACCGAGCGCCGACACGATCTTGCGGATGGCCTGGTTGAACGGGAAGTTCCACGGCGTGAAGGCGGCGCACACCCCGATCGGCTCGCGCACCACGATCTGGCGCACATTGGGCTGGCGCGGCGGGATCACGCGGCCATAGATGCGGCGGCATTCCTCGGCGTGCCAGTCGGCGTGCTCGGCGCAGACCATCACTTCGCCGACGGCCTCGGCCAGCGGCTTGCCCTGGTCCAGCGTGATATTGCGGCCGATCTCCTTGGCGCGCTCGCGGGTGAGCTCGCCCACGCGGCGCAGGATCCTGGCGCGCTCCAGCGGCGAGGTCTTCTTCCAGGTTTCAAAGGCGCGCTGCGCGGCGGCCAGCGCGCGGTCCAGGTCGGCGCGGCTGGCATGCGGCAGCTTGCCCAGCACTTCCTGCGTGGCCGGGTTGATGACATCCTGCTCGCGCCGGTCGCCTCCCTTGATGAATTCCCCGTCGATATAGAGGGCGAGATCCTGGTACATGCGTGTTCTCCTGGTGGGCGGTGAAACCGCAAGCTTAACCCGGCGGCCGCGTTCATGCAGCGCGCCGGGTGCGTTCCCGGGAGGAATGTGCGGGAATGTCCCCGCTGCCGGTGCAGCCGATATCAGGCGGTATCGCGCGTCCGTGCCACGGGCAGGACTTCAGCCCCGGTGCGGGTGGCTTCCACCACCAGGATCACGAGCAGCGTGATCAGCGTCAGGGCGAACACCGCATAGCCGATGCTGTCGCCCTCGATGGCGAACAGGCTGGGCGCGTAGGTCGGGCTGGTGCAGATCATCGTGCCCGCCGACATGCCGGTGTAGTGCATGCCGCAGACGGCAACGCCCATGACCACCGCCGCTGCCAGCTGCTTGCCGCGGGTCTTCACCGTGGTGGCCAGCCACAGCGCCACCACCGACACCACCACCGCGATCACCACCGACAGCCCGATGATGGCCAGGTCCCAGTCGAAGCGGGTGTTGGAGCGGATCGCCGCCATGCCGGTGTAGTGCATCGCCACCACGCCCAGCCCGGTCAGCACGCCGCCCTTGACCACATTGTCGGTACGGCTGCCGCGCGGGCGCGAGGCGATCGCCAGCCCGGCGCCGGCCAGCGCCATCACGACGACCAGCGAAGCCAGCGTCATGAACAGCCCGAACTCGCGGTGCGTCGGGGTCTGGTAGGCCACCATGCCGATGAAATGCATCGACCAGACCGCGCCGCCGCCCAGCGCCACGCTGGCGCACAACAGCCGGTCCACATCCAGGCGGCCGTCGGGCATGCGCACGCGCCGCGACCAGCGCAGGCCCACGTAGGCGCCGCAGACAGAGATCAGGAACGACAGGCCCACCATCGGCCAGTCATAGGCAAACGGCACCAGGGCGCCGGAAACAGGCTGGAAACCGACAAACATGACCCCACCTCCTCGTTTTGACTGCGACTGAAGGGCGCACGCGCATGCCGGGCATTCCTTCCGGCAGCCGGCCTGGGACGCGGTGGTCCCGCGCCGAGTATGCGGGGGGCCGCAACCGCAGGGGAATAACTCATTCAGGTAAAAAGCGCGGTGCCGGGGCCGGCCGTGTGTCCTTGTAGCCGCCTCCGGGCAGGAATAGACTTGGCGGATTTCCCCATGCGCAACGCCTCATGAAGCCAGACGCCAGACTGACCACCGGCCCGATCGGCCGCACCCTGCTGCTGTTCTCGCTGCCGGTGCTCGGCAGCAACATCCTGCAGTCGCTGAATGCCTCGATCAACTCGGTCTGGGTCGGCCGCTTCCTGGGCGAGGCCGCGCTGACGGCAACCTCCAACGCCAACATCATCCTGTTCTTCCTGCTGGGCGTGGTGTTCGGCATCAGCATGGCCAACACCATCATGATCGGGCAGGCCGTGGGTGCGCGCGACCTGGGCGAGGCGCGCCGCGTGGTCGGCACCAGCACCACCTTCTTTGTCGCGCTGTCGGTGCTGGCCTCGGCGCTTGGTTATTTCTATACGCCGGCCATCCTGGCGGCGATGCACACGCCGGAGGACGCCGCGCCGCTGGCGGTGAGCTACCTGCGCATCATCTTCCTGGCGCTGCCGTTCATGTACTTCTACAACTTCGTGATGATGACGCTGCGCGGCGCGGGCGATTCGCGCACGCCGTTCTGGTTCATGCTGTTGTCCGTGGTGCTGGACGTGGCGCTCAACCCGGTGCTGATCTTCGGCATGGGCCCGATCCCGCCGCTGGGCATCGCGGGCTCGGCGCTGGCCACGCTGATCGCGCAGCTAGTGAGCCTGGCGGCGATGATGGTGCTGCTGTACCGGCGCCGCCATTTCCTGCTGCTGCACCGTGGCCAGCTTGCACTGCTGCGGCCCGATCCGGCAATCCTGCGGGCGCTGGTGGTCAAGGGCCTGCCGATGGGCCTGCAGATGGTGGTGATCTCGTCGTCGGCGATCGTGATGATGGCGCTGGTCAATGCCTATGGCTCGCAGACCACCGCCGCCTACGGCGTGGCCTCGCAGTTGTGGACCTATGTGCAGATGCCCGCGCTGGCGGTAGGCGCGAGCGTGTCGTCGATGGTGGCGCAGAACGTCGGCGCCGGGCTGTGGCGGCGGGTGTTGCGCATCACGCGCGTGGGCCTGCTGATCAATGTGGTGATGACGGGGGCGCTGGTCGCGCTGATCTATCTGTTCAACCGGCATTCGCTCGGCCTGTTCCTGGGCACTGACGGCGTGGCCATCGGCATCGCGCAGCATATCAACGTGGTGGTGCTGTGGTCGTTCATCCTGTTTGGCTTCACCATCGTCATCTTCGGCACGGTGCGCGCCACCGGCGCGGTGATGGCGCCGCTGGTGATCCTGTTCCTGTCGATGTGGGTGATCCGGCTGCCGTTCGCGTGGGCGCTGGGCCCGCGCATCGGCGCCGAGGCGGTCTGGTGGAGCTTTCCGCTGGGCTCGGTGGTGTCGCTGGTGCTGGCGGCCGGCTACTACCGCTTCGGCAACTGGCGCCGCAGCCATATCCTGCCCACCGTGCCGCACCCGGTGCAAGCCGTGGGGCAGGCGCCCGATACCAGCATGGGAACGCCCTGCGAAGACGCGGGCGAGGTCGTCGAGGAGACCGCCCCGGCAACGCCCGAGCCCGCAGGCGTGCGCTGACCTGCAGCGGCCCGCGATCGTGTCGCCGGCTCTGAAAGCCATTCGAAAGATCGGTGTGTCATCGTGTCGTCGCTGGCACTCCCTCCCAGCGCACGCGTCGCCTGCCTAGCAGGCGTGCGCGTCTTTCCGGCCGCGCCTTGCCTTGACGCAAGTGCGCGCGCCGTCTTGTTCGTCTGACCTTCCCGTCGATTTTTCTCCTGGTTTCTTCACGAATTAATGCATCACGTTGTGATGTATTTGTTCGTGCGCGTCGGCTGGATTTGCCTTGTTTTCAAGGGGTCTCGGTGAATACCCCTAAACCAAGACAAATGAAAGGCACCTGAAAGATCACGTCTCTAAGGTTCGGGTCAACCGTCGGGGAGCATGCGCAGCGCATGCCTTGCCGCCCGAGCCAGTGCGCCCCCGGCACGGCATTTCGTGAACTTTGAGGAGAATCGTTTTGCGCATACGCAGCCAAAAGGACTTTGCCTCCGGCCTGATGTTCGTTCTGGTCGGTCTGGGCTTTTCCTGGGTCGCTCGCGGCTATTCCATGGGAACGGCCGCGAAGATGGGACCCGGATATTTTCCATTCCTGCTGGGACTGGTGTTGGCAGTGCTCGGGGCGGTGGTGCTGCTGTCCGCGCTGTCGTCCAAGGGTGAGGAAGACCATCTCGCCCGCTGGGACCTGAAGACGCTGCTGTGGATTCTCGGTTCGGTGGTGCTGTTCGGCCTGCTGCTCAAGCCGCTGGGCATGGTGCTGTCGGTGTTCGTGCTGGTGATGGTGTCGTCGATGGCCAGCCATGAGTTCAGCTGGAAGGGTGCGCTGCTCAACGCCGTGGTGCTGGTGCTGATCAGCCTTGGCGCATTTGTCTACGGCATCAACCTGCAGATGCCGGTGTGGCCGGCCTTTATCACTGGTTAAGGAGCGCCGACCATGGAATTGATTGATCATCTTGCGCTGGGCTTTTCCACGGCCCTGTCGCTGCAGAACCTGGCCTACGCCTTCCTGGGCTGCGTGCTGGGTACCCTGATCGGTGTGCTGCCGGGCCTGGGGCCGCTGGCCACCATCGCCATGCTGCTGCCGGTGACCTACACGCTGCCGCCGGTGGCCGCGCTGATCATGCTGGCCGGTATCTACTACGGCGCCCAGTACGGCGGCTCGACCACCGCCATTCTGGTGAACTTGCCTGGTGAATCGTCCTCGGTGGTGACCACCATCGATGGCTACCAGATGGCGCGGCGAGGGCGAGCGGGGGTGGCGCTTGCCACTGCCGGTCTCGGCTCGTTCTTCGCCGGCTGCGTGGCGACGCTGATCCTGGCCGCCTTTGCCACGCCGCTGTCGGAACTGGCGTTCAAGTTCGGCCCTTCCGAATACTTCTCGCTGATGGTGCTGGGCCTGATCGGCGCCGTGGTGCTGGCTTCCGGCTCGCTGCCGAAGGCCGTGTCCATGATCGTGCTGGGCCTGCTGATGGGGCTGATCGGCACTGACGTGAACTCGGGCGCCGCGCGCTTCTCGTTCGACGTGCCGGAACTGACCGACGGCATCGACTTCGTGGCGCTGGCCATGGGCATGTTCGGCTTCGCGGAAATCATCGCCAATCTGGAGCAGAAGGAAGCCCGTGAAACGTTCACCGATAGCGTGACGAACCTTTGGCCGACCAGGGCAGACTTCAAGCGCATGATCCCGGCTGTGCTGCGCGGGACGTTCCTGGGCTCGGCCCTGGGCATCCTGCCGGGCGGCGGCGCGGCACTGGCTTCGTTCGCGGCCTACTCGCTGGAAAAGAAGACCTCGAAGTACGCGCATGAATTCGGCAAGGGTGCGATCGAAGGCGTGGCCGGTCCGGAGTCGGCCAACAACGCCGCGGCGCAGACCTCCTTCATCCCGCTGCTGACGCTGGGCATTCCGCCCAATGCGGTGATGGCGCTGATGGTCGGTGCGATGACCATCCACAACATCCAGCCCGGCCCGCAGGTGATGACCAGCAACCCGGCGCTGTTCTGGGGCCTGATCGCCTCGATGTGGATCGGCAACCTGATGCTGATCATCCTGAACCTGCCGATGATCGGCGTGTGGGTGAAGCTGCTGACCGTGCCGTACCGCTTCCTGTACCCGGCGATCCTGGTGTTCTGCGGCATTGGCGTGTACTCGGTCAACAACCAGACCTTCGACGTGTTCATGGCTGCGGGCTTCGGCATCATCGGCTACCTGTTCCTGAAGCTGCGCTGCGAACCCGCTCCGCTGCTGCTGGGCTTCGTGTTGGGGCCGATGATGGAAGAGAACTTCCGCCGCTCGCTGCTGCTCTCGCGCGGTGACTTCAGCGTGTTCGTGACGCGCCCGCTGTCGCTGGGCCTGCTGATCGCAGCCGCCGCCCTGGTTGCAGTGGTGGCCCTGCCGTCGATCAAGGCCAAGCGCGAGGAAGCGTTCCAGGAAGAATAGCGCCACGCGCGCTCCCCGGAATGGCGCCGGCCTGGTTCATGCCGGACGGCGCACGCAACGCAAGCAAACGGGGTGCCTTCGCGCACCCCGTTTGCTTTCGCGGGCCGATCGCGCTGCGCGTTCGCCCGCCATCCATACCAGAGAGTGCCCGACTGCGGCAGCAGTCATGGGCTGCGCATGATGATCAGGATTCCCGCACCATCGGGTGCGCCGACAGCGCCCATGAAACCGCCTATCTTTGACCGGTTTTTCTCACGTATCTATGTGCTCAAGCTCGTCCAGTCGAGCCCGTCCACGGTCCTGAGCCTGGTCGACCGGCTGCGCGAGCGCGGCATCGACAAGAATATCCGCTCGTTGCGGCCGATCCTGCGCAGCCTGATGATGGCGCGGGCCATTACCGCAGAACTGGTTGAAGGCAGTGGCCGCGTTTATTGCATCACCGAGCAGGGGCGGGCGGAGCTGGAGGCTTATATGTCGCACCTGGCGGTGCTGAAGGCGGAGCTGGAGCCGGAGGCAGAAGAGTAGGGCCAGTCAGCCGCCCCGTCAGACAAAAAAGGCCGATCCTTCGGACCGGCCTCCTGCATGCTGCCCGCCTGCCGCAGGCAGCTAGCTGCAAGCACGCTGTTACTGCGTTACGAGCTCAAGGCCAGCTTGCGACTCGTCATCACCACGCGCCACCAGCACCTTGATCTTGTTCGGCGTGAGCCCGCCGATGCCGTCGACCGGGATCGTGGTGATCAGCCAGTCGGCATTGTTCGCCAGCGTCAGCGCGCCCGAGTCAAAGATCACCGTCTTGGTGCCCGCCGTAGTGATACGCAGACGATAAGTGCCGCCGTCGAGGTCAAGAGAGTCCTTGCCTGAAGCCGGAGAGGCCTGCTTGTATCCCACAGCGCCGAAAGTCGGTGCCACCGAATTCAGGTCGATCGCCGGGATGGTGATGTAGACATCGACGTTCTGCGCGTTGAACGAGGCGTTCAGGGAGCGCACGCGGGCCTTGTTGGACAGCAGGCCCTTTTCGAACGGATCGTCGATCGTCAGCGTTTCCGCGACGCTGGCACCCGGCAGCGCCACCACGGTGTATTTGTGGCCGGTGGCGGCGACCAGGGTGGCGCGGGCCAGTTCGGTCTGCGTGCCGGCGGTGTTGAACGATATCAGCTGGTTGCCGGTTTCAACGTTGAAGTAAGTCGAAACGAACTTGTACGGCTTGTTCACGAAGCTGGTCTTCACGCCGTTCTGCAGCACGTCGACATTGGGACCGCCGGTGATGGCGTGGATCACGCGGATGGTCGGCTTGCTCAGCCCGATGCGGTCGCCGAGATCGTCGTCACCGCCGCCGCAGGCCGACAGCACCGCCGTGGCGGCCAGCGCCAGGCCTATCAAAAGTGTCTTGGATCGGAACATGGATCACCTCTTGCCGTTCGTTGGATTCAGGGACGTGCTGGCCCATGCCCGCGCGGGCGCGCCGGTAGCGAGGCCAGTTCGCCATCTGCTTGCTTGGCGTGCAGGCGCGACGAAGCGCTTGCCGTGATGCAAAGATAGGCATCAACCCAGGGGCGAGACAGGCGCGGGGTTCCGAATCGCATGTCGGACGATTCCGACATGCGATGACGCGTGCGTGCGCGGCGGGGCGGCCAGGCCCACAGGCGCGGGGCCTGGCGGAGGTGGGCGTGCAGGTGGCGCGGTTGGCGGGTGGTTGCCAGTGTGTAACTGGTTGTTGCAGCTGTGCTGCTGCCGTGACTCAGCCTTGCGACATCATCACCACCTGGTTGCGGCCATTGCGCTTGGCCTGGTAGAGGCCGGCATCGGCCGTCTCCACCAGCCGGTCCGACGGATCGCCAGGCTGGGGCACCAGCACCGCGCCGCCGATGCTGACAGTGACGCAGTCGCTGGTGGGCGAGCCGCTGTGGGCGATGGCCAGCGCCTGCACCGCGCGCCGCACCTTCTCGGCCAGCAGGCGCACGCCGCCCGGAGAGGTCGCCGGCAGCACCATCGCGAATTCTTCACCGCCGAAGCGCGCGGGCAGGTCGGCGGCACGCGCGCAATTGTCGCGGATCACCGCGGCCACGCGGCGCAGCACCTCGTCGCCGGCCACGTGGCCGTAGGTGTCGTTGTAGGCCTTGAACGCATCGACATCGATCATCAGCATTGCCAGCTGGGTCTGCTCACGCTGTGCGCGGCGCCATTCGGCGCCCAGGTACTCATCGAAATAGCGCCGGTTGGACAAGCCGGTCAGGCCGTCTGAATTGGTCAGCCGCTGCAGCTCCAGGTTGGTTTCCAGCAGCTGTTGCTGGCTTTGCCGCAGCGCGCGATAGGCCTCGTCGCGCTGCAGCTGGTTCAGGTACGAGCGCGAGTGGTAGCGGATGCGCGCAATCAGCTCGATGCTGTCCGGCAGCTTGACCAGGTAATCGTTGGCGCCGGCGGCAAACGCCGCGCCCTTGGTCGCGGCTTCTTCCTTGGTCGACAGCACGATGATGGGGATGTCGCGCGTGGCGGGATTCTCGCGATAGCGCTGCACCAGCGTCAGGCCGTCCACGCCCGGCATGACCAGGTCCTGCAGGATTACGGTGGGCTTGGTGCGCTGCGCCACCGCCACGGCCTCATCGGGCTGCGAGCAGTAGTGGAAGTCGATGTCGGGCTCGGTGGAGAGCGCGCGGCGCACCGCTTCGCCGACCATGGACTGGTCGTCCACCAGCAGCACCATGGCAAGGTAGTCCTTGTCGGCTGGAGGCGCTGCGGGTCGGTTGGGTGATTCGGCTTGCATGTTCAGTTCCTGGGTGTCACGGTCCCGGTGCCGGCCGGGACGTATTGCATTGGGTCAAAGTAGCGCGGCGCCGCCGCATGCCTGCACCAGCCGCGGCGCGATGCGCGGCAGCGGCAGGATCTCCGCGGCCGCGCCGATGGCCGCGGCGGCCTTGGGCATGCCGTACACGGCGCTGGTGGCGCGGTCCTGGGCGATGGTCAGGAAGCCGCGCTCGCGCATCGCCTTCAGCCCCAGCGCACCGTCGCGGCCCATGCCGGTGAGAAGCACGCCGATCACGTCGCCGCGCCAGTGCTCCACCACGCTTTCGAAGAAGACATCGATGGAGGGGCGGTACAGGTAGTCGCAGGGCTGCTCGGTGTAGGCCATGCGCGTGGGGCTGGCCAGGCGCAGGTGGTCGTTGGTGCCGGCCAGCAGCACCGTGCCGGCCTGGGGCGCGTCGCCGGCGCGGGCAATGCGCACCGGCAGCGCGCACTGTCCGTCGAGCCAGTCGGCCATGCCGGCGGCAAAGGCCTCGTCCACATGCTGCACGGTAACCACGGCGGCGCCGAAGTCCGCCGGCAGCGCCCCCAGCAGCGTGGCCAGCGCGGCCGGGCCGCCGGCCGAGGCGCCGATTGCCACCAGGCGTGGCGCAGCCACTGCGCGCGGCGCCGCCGTCAGCGTGTGCTGCGGGGCCACGCGGCCCGCCAGCAGGCGGCCGATATTGCGCAGCTTGCGCAGCAACGCCCCGGCGGCAAGCTGGGCATCGGGCTCGGCCAGGGTGGGGGTGTCGACCGCGTCGATGGCGCCGTGGCCCATCGCGTCGAACACCTGCGAGGCGTTGCGGCCCAGGTCCATGGTCACTACCACGATCGCGCAGGGGGTGGCGGCCATGATCCGGCGCGTGGCCTCGACCCCGTCCATGACCGGCATCAGCAGGTCCATCAGGATCAGGTCCGGGGTCTGGCGCGCGGCCATCTGCACCGCCTGTTCGCCGTCGCCGGCGACCCAGGCGATCTCGAACGACGGATCCAGCGCAAGCGCGCGGCGCAGCGCGGCTACCGCAAGCGCCGAGTCGTTGACGATGCCGATCTTCATGAACGTGCCTCGCCGATCAGGTCCTGGACCGCGTCGAGCAACGCGGCGTCGTGGAAACTGCCCTTGGCCAGATAATAGTCCGCGCCGGCCTCCAGGCCGCGCTGGCGGTCCTGTTCGCGGTCCTTGTACGACACCACCATCACCGGCAGCTGCCGCAGCGCGGCGTCCTGCCGGATCCGGCGCACCAGCTCGATGCCGTCCATGCGCGGCATGTCGATATCGGTGATGACCAGGTCGAAGGGCTCGGCGCGCAGCACATTCCAGCCGTCCATGCCGTCGACCGCCACCGCCACGTCATAGCCGCGCCCGGCCAGCAGCTTGCGCTGCAGCTCGCGCACGGTGAGCGAGTCGTCCACCACCAGCACGCGCCGCGCGCGCGCCTGGACGCTGGCCACGGCCGCCTGCCGCACGCCTTCGATGCGGCCCTCGGAGACCAGCTTCTCGACCGAGCGGATCACGTCCTCGACATCGAAAATCAGCACCGGCGTGCCGTCGTCGGTGAGGCTGCCGGCGGCAATGTCGCGGACCTTGCCCAGTGCCGCGGGCAGCGGCTGCACCACCAGCAGGCGCTCGCCCAGCATGCGGTCGACGGCAATGCCATAGATGCGCTCGGCCTCGCCGATGACCACCACCGGCACTTGCTCGCGCATGTTGGCAGCGTCGCCCTCGGGGCGTTGCAGCACCTGCGCAGCGCTGACCAGCCCGATGGCACGGCCTTCGTGGCGGAAATGCTGGTGCCCTTCGGTCTGCTCGATCTCGCTGCGCGCCACCGAGGTCGCGCGCAGCACGCGGCCCAGCGGGAAGGCATAGGCTTCGCCCGCGACCTCCACCAGCAGCGTGCGCACCACCGACAGCGTCAGCGGCAGCTCCAGCCGGAAGTGCAGGCCCTGGCCCGGCTGCTGCGTCAGGCGCAGGCTGCCGCGCACGCGGCGCACCATCTCCTGCACGGCGTCCAGGCCCACGCCGCGGCCGGACACCTCGGAAACCGTGTCGCGCATGCTGAAGCCCGGCAGCAGCAGGAAGTCGAGCAGCTCAGCCTGCGACAGCCGCGCCGCGGTCTCTTCGGACGCCAGCCGCCGCCGCACGATGGCGCGGCGCAGGGCACCCAGGTCGACGCCTGCGCCGTCGTCGAAAATCTCGATGACCAGGCGGCCCGCATTGTGGCGCGCCTGCAGCGTGACGCTGCCCTCCGCCGGCTTGCCCTGCGCCGCGCGCACCTCGGGCGCTTCGATGCCGTGGTCCACCGCGTTGCGCAGCAGGTGCGCCAGCGGCGCGTCCAGTGCTTCCAGGATGTCGCGGTCCACCTGCGTGCCGGCGCCGATCAGCTCCAGGTGCACCGGCTTGCCGAGCGTGCGCCCGAGGTCGCGCACCATGCGCGCGTAGCCGGTCAGCGCGTCCGCCAGCGGGCGCATGCGCGAGGCCAGCGCGCTGTCATAGAGCCGGCGCGCCAGTCGCGTGGCGCGGTGATCGTACTGTTCGAACTCGTCCAGCCGCGCGGCCAGCTGGTCGTGGCCTTCGTCCAGCAGTTGGCGCAGTTCGGCCAGCGCGGTGTGCGCAGCCGCGCCAGGGTTGCCGTCCGGTGCGTCCCGCAAGGCTTCCTGCAGTGCATCGACGGCGCGCAGTGCGCGTGCCTGTTGCCGCCTTGCTTTCTGCAGCGAGGCGCCGAAGGGGCGCAGCCAGTGCGACTCGACCATGGCCTCGCCGGAGAGCGCCAGCAGCTGGTCAAGCGCATCGGCATTCACGCGCAGCATCCGCTCTTGGGTGTCGTCTGCCGATGCGGGTGCAGGGGCTTCTGCAACCGGCGGTGCCGGTATCGCGGGCGCTGGTTCCGGTAACGAGGCCGGCGCTGGCGGTGCCGGCACGACCAGCGCCCCGGCACCGCCATCGACCGTGCCGAGCCGCTGCACCACTGCATCGATCTCGGCGCGGCCGGCGTGCTCGGCCCAGCCCGGATCGCCGCCGGGTGGATGGCCGATGCGCAGCAGCAGGTCGGTGCCTTGCAGCAGCGCGTCGATATGCGCGGCGGTCAGCGGCAGGCCGCCCTGTGCGGCGACCAGGCAGTCTTCCATGGCGTGTGCCACCCGCACGCCGCCATCGAGCCCGACGATGCGGGCCGCGCCCTTGAGCGAGTGGGCGGCACGCATGCAGGCTTCGAGCTGCTCGGCGGCTGCCGGGTTGCGCTCCAGCGCCAGCAGGCCGGCATTGAGGACTTCGGCCTGGGCATCGGCCTCGAGCGCGAACAGTTCCAGCAGCGAGGCGTCGCGCAGTTGCTCGGGATTCATGCCAGGCTCCTGGCCAGCGCCTGGCGCACCAGTGCGGCATCGAGCAGCCCGACGCTGCGGCCCTGGTCGAGGAAGAGCGCCTGGGTATAGCGCGCCGACGCCCGCGCAAGGGTGGCGGGCAGCGGCTGCAGCGCGGGCTGCGGCACGCGTGCGATGCCGGACACCTCGGCCACCGGCAGCGCAATCGCGGCGCGGCCCTGCCCGAGGATCAGGAAGCGGCTGCCGCTGGCGCTTTCACCGGCGCCCGCGTCGAACAGCCGCGCCAGCGACAGGCAGGCCAGCAGGTTGCCGCGCACCGCGGCCAGGCCCAGCACGGCGGCATCGCGGCGGTGCGGCAGCGAATGGATGGGGCAGGGGGCGGTGACTTCGCCCAGCGCGGCGGTCGGCAGGGCCAGCCATTCATCGCCGATGCGGAACACCAGGCAGGCCAGCGCGATGCCGCGTTCGGCCGGCAAGACCCCGTCATCGCCGGTGAGCGTGGCGGCATCGGGCAGTGCGTCCGGCACGACGTCCAGCCGTTGCGCGTCCAGCAGCATGGCCGCGGCCTGGGCGTAGGTGGGACAGTTGCGGCAGTGCGCGTGCTCGGCCAGCGCGGGGCACGAGCCGTCGCCGCGCACGCCGATGCGCCGCCAGCAGTCGTTGACGTTTTCGGTGCGCAGGGCAATGCCTTGGGGCTCAGCCATGGTGCTTGCGGGTGTGGCGTTGCGCGCGCTGGCGCAGGCGCATGGCGCCATCGTGATCGCCTTCGGTATCGAGCAGCGCGGCCAGGTGGTACAGGCTTTCCTGGTGCGCCGGGTCCAGGTACAGCGCCTTGCGGTAGGCGGCATGGGCCTGCGCGGTGCGGCCGGCGGCGTCGTGCAGCACGCCCAGCATGCAATAGGCGTCGGCGTTGGCATCCGGGTTGCGCTCGAGCAGCGCCAGGCAGGCGGCGGTGGCGGCCTCCAGCTCGCCGCGGTCGGCCTGGGCGGCAATGACAGCCAGCGCGGCGCGCTGATCATTGCCAGGCGCGGGCGCGGCGGGCCGCAGGGGTGGGCGCGTGAGCGGGGGCCGCAGCGAAGCTGGTGGCCTCGGCAGCCGTGGCGGTGCGGCCATGCGGGGCGGCTGGGCCGCGTGCACGGGCACACGCGGCGCCGCCCTGGCGGCTGGCACGGCGGACGGCTTGCGGAAGGCAAAGGTCAGCGGCAAGCCGACCGGCTCCAGGCCCTGCGCGCTCAGCACGCTGGCCTCGGCTGGCCCGACAAAGAGCAGGCCGTCGGCAGCGGCCAGCCGCACCAGCGTCTGCACCGCATGCCGCTGCCCCGGCGCGTCGAAGTAGATCAACAGGTTGCGGCAGAACACGAAGTCATAGGGTGGCTCGCCGGCCAGCAGGCCGGGATCGACCAGGTTGCCCTGCAGCAGCCGCACCTGCGCGCGCACGCGTGCATCCAGCACATAGCCGGTGGGCGTGGCCGTGAAATAACGGTCGCGGAAATCCAGTGGCGCGCTGCGAAAGGCGTTTGCGCAGTATTCGCCCAGGCGCGCGCGGGCCAGCGCGCGGGCGCTGATGTCCACTGCATCGATGGCAAAGCGGCCCGCCGGCACGCCCGCATCGAGCATGGCCATGGCGATCGAGTAGGGCTCTTCGCCGGTGGAGCAGGGCAGGCTCAGCACGCGCAGCGTGCGCCTGCCGTCGGCAAAGGCGCGCTCGGCGGCAAGGCGGCCCAGCGCCAGCAGCGCTTCGCGATGCCGGAAGAACCAGGTCTCGGGCACCACCACGGCCTCGATCAGCGCCTGGAATTCATCGGCGGTACCGTGCAGCAAGTCCCAGTAGGCCTGGGTGTCCGGCGCCTGCCGTGCCTGCTGGCGCTCACGCACGGCACGTGCCACTGCGCCGGTGCCGATGGCGCACGCGTCCAGGCCGATGCGGGCCTTGAGCAGGGCCTCGATGTGCGTGGCAGTGCTCATGCCGCGGCCTCCCCGGCGGTGTCGGCAAACAGCATGGCATGGACGTCGTCCGGCAGCAGGGCCTCGACCCGCACCCACTGCAGCAGGCCGCGCGCGTCGTGCCGCACCGGCCCCAGGTAGCGCGGGCTGGCCCCGCCGATGCCGCCGTCGACAAACGATTCCGCCGGGCAGCGCAGGGTCTGGGTGGCCGATTCCAGGCGCAGGCCCAGCAGCCGGCTGGCCTCGCCGCCATGGCGGCGGTAGTGGACCAGCACCGTGCGCGTGCTGGTGCGCAGCGCCGCCGGCACGCCGGTGGCCAGCGCCGGCAGGTCAATCACCGGCACCGGCTTGCCGCGGCGCTCCATCAGGCCCGCCACCCAGGCCGGCGCGCCGGGGATCTGCTTGAGCCGCGTGAGCGGCAGCACCTCGGCCACCTCGGCGGCATCGAGCGCATAGTGGTCAGCGCCGAGGCGGAACAGCAGGAAGAGCTTCATGGCGGCGGGGCGCAGGCCCTAGACCTTGAAGCGCGAGACGCCGCTGCGCAGGTCGTTGGCCACCAGCGTCAGTTCGTCGATCGCCTGGCTCGACTGGCGCAGCGACTCCACCGTCTGCTGCGCGGCCTCGGACAGCTGCATCAGTGCCTGGTTGATCTGCTCGGCGCCGCCGGCCTGGGCCTGCATGCCTTCGTTGACCATCAGCACGCGCGGCGCCAGCGACTGCACCTGCGCGATGATCTGCGACAGCTGGTCGCCCACCTGCGTGACCTCGGACATGCCGCGGCGCACTTCCTCCGAGAACTTGTCCATGCCCATCACGCCCGCCGACACCGCCGACTGGATCTCGCGCACCATCTGCTCGATATCGTAGGTGGCCACCGCGGTCTGGTCGGCCAGGCGGCGGATCTCGGTCGCCACCACGGCAAAGCCGCGGCCGTACTCGCCGGCCTTCTCGGCCTCGATCGCGGCGTTCAGCGACAGCAGGTTGGTCTGGTCGGCCACCTTGGCGATGGTGGTCACCACCTGGTTGATATTGCCGGCCTTTTCGTTGAGCGTGGCCAGCTTGGCATTGACCGAGCCGGCGGCGTCCATCACATGCTGCATGGTGCCTTCCATGCGCGACAGCCCCACCTGGCCGGTGCCGGCCAGCCCGGCCGCCTGCTCGGCGGCGCTCGACACTTCATGGATGGTGCGTACCAGGTCGCGCGCGGTGGCCGAGATCTCGCGCGAGGTCGCGCCGATCTGCGTCGTGGTGGCGGCGGTCTCGGTGGCGGTGGCCTGCTGCTGGCGCGCCGTCGCGGCGATCTCGTTGACCGAGGTGGTGACCTGGATCGCGGTGCGCTGCGCCTGGCCCACCAGCGAGGTCAGCTCGCCCGTCATCTGGTTGAAACCTTCCTCCACTTCATGGAATTCGTCCTTGCGGCGCAGCGCCATGCGCAGGCGCAGGTCGCCGCCGCGGATGCCGGACAGCAGGTTGACGATCGACTGCATCGGCACCGTGATCGCGCGCAGCAGCAGGTAGCCGCAGACCACGGCGACCACCAGGGCCACGATCAGCGCCGCTTCGATGCCGATCTTGGCGGCACCGACGGCATCGTCGATACCCCGCGCCGCCCGCGAATTGACCGCGCTGTTGTCGTCCACCAGGTGCTGGGCCGCCTTGCGCGCCTCGACCCAGCGGTCATGCGCTTCGCCGCGCAGCGCTGCCGCGGCGGCGGCGCCGTTCCACTCGCCCTGGCGGGACAGGATCTCGGAGGCCTGTTCGTAGCGCGCGCGCACTTCCCGATAGGCCTTGAAGGCGACGCGGTCTTCGTCGCGCGTGATCGAGGTCTCGTACTGCTGCTCGAGCTTGTCGAGGCGGCCGGCGGCGTCCTGGCTTTGCTGCTGGAAGCCGCGGCGCTCAGCCGGGTCGGTGGCATTGATGGTCTGCCACGCCAGCACATAGCGCTCGCCCCAGACGCCGCGGATGCCGGTGCTGTAGTTCAGCCCGGGCAGCGCGTCCTGCAGCATCAGCGTGGTTTCGCGTTCAATGGCGCTCAGGCGGGTGTAGGCAACCACGCCCATCAGTGCCATGACAAGCAGGATCAGCGAGAAGCTTGCCAGGATGCGCGTGCGGATGGTCCATTCGTTCACGGTGAGGTCCCGATGATGTTCTTGTTCAGGAGCGGCCGTTCCCCGCAAAGCCGCCTCAGGGGCGCCGCTCCGGGGCAAGCAGGAGGTCGCGGGGCGGCGGGGGCGGCCTGATGCGCGGTAGGGTACTGTAAGCCGGGAACCGATTCAACGCGCAATGCGGCGCCAGCTTCCCCGCCGTTGCGCGGCCGCATAGCCGTTCCCGCCGCAATCGGAACTGCTTGATTTTTTCCAAGTTTTCGTCACACTTGCTAAATTGCTAGCAGGTAACAATGTCGACAATTACAGATGGGGCAGGGATGGTGGCCAAGTCGGGGGCGAAGGCGGCTGGCGCCTCGCCAGGCTCGGATCTCGATCCGCTGACCGGCGTTGACAATCGCCAGGGATTTCTGAAGCGGCTGGAGGCACGCCTGCAGAGCGAGGCGGTGCCCCGCTGTGCTTTGCTTTTGATCGGCATTGACGATTTCCGCGCCTTCAACGACATGCACGGGCATGCCGAAGGCGACCTGATCCTGCAGCGCGTGGCCCGCCGCCTGCGCGACGCCTCGCCGCGCGACGCCGCCATCGGCCGCATTGGCAGCGACGAATTCGGTGTGTTGCTCCCCTCCATTGCCGATCCCACGCTGGTGCGCCATGTTGGTGCGGCGATCCTCTCGATGCTGTCCTCCCCGCATGAGAGCGCCGGCCGCCGCCACCATGTGCTGGCCAGCATCGGCGCCTGCGTGATCCCCGCCGCCGGCGAACAGGGTTCGGACGTGCTGGCCGCGGCCAGCCTGGCGCTGGCCCGCGCCAAGCACGACGGCGGCCGCACCATCCGCTTCTTCAAGCCGCAGATGCGCTCGGACGTGACCACGCGGCTGTCGCTGGTGCAGGCGCTGCACGAAGCCTATGCCCAGCGCCAGTTCGAGCTGCTGTACCAGCCGCAGGTCGACCTGCGCGACGGCCGCGTGCACGGTGCCGAGGCGCTGATGCGCTGGCGCCATCCGACCCGCGGGCTGCTGCCGCCCGCCGCCTTCATCGACGCGCTGGCCGGCAGCAGCATCGCCAGCGATGTCGGCATGTGGCTGCTGCAGACCGCCTGCGCCCAGGCGCGCGCGTGGTCGCTGGCCTTTCCCCAACCGCCGCGGGTGGCCATCAACCTGTTCGCGGCCCAGCTGTCCGAAAGCCGGCTGCTGACCGAGGTGCGCCACGTGCTGCGCGCGCTGGAACTGGCGCCGGACTGCCTGGAGATCGAGATCACCGAAACCATCGCGCTGCAGCAGGGCGACGAGGTCGCGGACCAGCTCCAGGCGCTGCGCCGCGACGGCGTGACGCTGACCTGCGATGACTTCGGCACCGGCTATGCCTCGCTCAGCTTCCTGAAGTCGTTCCCGGTGGACCGGCTCAAGATCGACCAGTCCTTTATCCGCAACGTGACCGAAGACCCGGTCGATGCCGCAATCGTGCGCTCGGTGATCAGCGTGGGCGCAAGCCTGCACATTGGGGTGGTCGCCGAAGGCGTGGAAACCACCGAGCAGCGCGATTTCCTGCTGGCCAACGGCTGCCATGAGGCGCAGGGCTACCTGTACGGACGCCCGATGCCGGCCGAGCGGCTGACCGAAATGCTGCGCCAGCAGTCCGGCCGCTGAGCCGCCTCTGCCCCCCGTTCCGCCCGCCTCCGCTCCCCGCGCTGCCAGGGAAGTTGTTTCCACCTTTGACGGCGAGCCTGCCCGTCCCGGGCACCCGCTGACCCCCCGCCCGCCCGCAGCCTGCCCGGGATAGCGCTGCGGCCTGCGCTGCATTGCCGCATGGCGAAATACGAACTTACAAAGTCTGCCGCGCCGGGCGTGCCGCGGCATCCGGGGCAATGTATGGTGACATTAGGGTTGCCGCTGACATCGGCCGGCCGCCCCGGTGCGTTATGCGTTTTGTCCCGGTCCTGACTTCCATGTTCGATCCTTCCCAATCTTCCCGCCCTGCTCGTGGCCAACTCCGTGGCAGGCTGGCGCTGACGGCCCTGGCCGCTGCCGCCGGCCTGGCGGTGGCGGCTGCTGCACTGGCCCAGGTGCCCGCCGGCCCTCCCGGCGAGGCCTATCTTGATGCGCCGGCGACTGACGGCCAGTACCAGCAAGCCGATCCTTCCTCGCGCATTGCCACGCTGACCGCCGTCGACGGCAACCTCAGCTTTGCGCCGGCAGGCTCGGACGACTGGGCTGCCGCCGGCCTGAACCGGCCCATCACCACCGGCGACCGGCTCTGGCTGGACCACGGCGGCCGTGCCGAGCTGCATGCCGGCACGGTGGCGGTCCGGCTGGGCGGCGCCACCGCGGCCAGCATCCTGAACCTGGACGACAGCGCCACGCAGGTCAAGCTGACCCAGGGCACGCTGCAGCTGCGCGTGCGCGCGCTGCCGCCGGGCCAGACAGTCGAGGTCGACACCCCCAACCTGGCCTTCGTGCCGCGCGAGCCGGGCGACTACCGGCTGGACGTGGCGCCGGACGGCAGCACCACCACCGTGACCATGCGCCACGGCAGCGCCGTGGTCTACGGCGACAGCCGCTCGATCGAGCTGCAGCGCGGCGACCGCATGCGCTTTGCCGGCACCGACCTGGCCGACGCCGGTGGCGGCGGCGCGCCGGAAGACGCCTTCGACCGCTGGACCGCGGCACGCGATGCGCGCGAAGACGCCTCGCCGTCCGCCCGCTACGTGCCGCGCGAGATGCCGGGCTACGCCGCGCTGGACGGCTACGGCGACTGGCAGGAAGACCCCGGCTACGGCGCGGTCTGGTTCCCACGCGTGGTCAGCGCCGGCTGGGCACCTTACAGCGCCGGGCACTGGGCCTGGATCGCCCCGTGGGGCTGGACCTGGATCGATGACGCGCCCTGGGGCTTCGCGCCCTCGCACTACGGTCGCTGGGCCTATGTGGGCTCGCGCTGGGGCTGGGTGCCGGGCCCGCGCGTGCGCCCGTGCTACGCCCCCGCGGTGGTGGCCTTTGTCGGCGCCAGCGGGCCGAACTGGAGCGTGCGCGTTGGCAGCGGGCCGGGCGTGGCCTGGTATCCGCTGGGGCCGCGCGACGCGTACCGGCCCGTCTATCGCGCCAGCCCGACCTATGTCGCCCGCATCAACCGGGTCACCGTCAACAACATCGTGATGGGCGACCGCCGGCCTCCGCCTTACGCCAACCGCAACGTGCCCGGCGCCATCACCGGCATGCCGGCACGCAATTTCGTCGAAGGCCGCCCGGCGCGAGGCATGCATCGCGATGAATGGCGCAACCTGCCGGCAGGCGAGGCCAGGGGGGCGCCGCCGGTGGCGCCGGTCAAGAGCAGCCTGGTGGGATCGGCCCCGATGCGGCCGCTGCCGCCGCAGGCCCGCCCTGGCTTCGAGCGCCAGGCCATCGCCGCCCGTCCGCCGGGCCGGCCCGCCACGGACGACCTGGCCCGCCGCTTCGCGCGTGAGGGCGGGGTTGTGCCCGGCGCCGGCCCAGCCTGGCGCGGTGGCAATGAACGGCGGCCCGGGCGCGAGGTGCAGCGGGCACCCGATGTGCGCATGAGCCAGGCAGCCATCGCCGCGCGCGACCACACGCCGCCGCAGCCGCGCGCCGGCCGCGGCGATGCCGATGGGCCCGCACGTGGCGATCGCGGCGATCGCAACTATTCGAACGCCCCGGGCGAACCCTGGCGCGGCAACGGCCGCGGCCAGAGCAGCCGGCCCGACGAAGCCCGCGGCTTTGTTGGCCAGCCGGGCCAGCCGGGCGGACCGGCCGACGCGCAACGGCAGGCGCAGGGCATGCAGCGCGAACAGCAGCAGGCTTTGCAGCGCCAGCAGATGGAACAGCAGCGCGCGCTGCGCGAGCAGCAGCGGCAGGGGCCTGATCTGCAGCGGCAACAGCACGAGGCCCAGCAACGCGACGCCCAGCAACGCCAGTGGCAGGACCAGGCCCGCGACCAGCAACGCCAGCAGGACCAGCAGCGCATGCAACAGCGCCAGTGGGCGGATGGGCAGGACCGTCCCGATCCGGCGCGGCAATCGCAGGAAATGCAGCGGCAGCGCTTTGAGCAGCAACGGCAGATGCAGGATGCCCAGCAACAGCGCCAGATGCAGGAGGCCCAGCAGCAACGGCAGATGCAGGAGTCGCGGCAGCGCCAGGCGCAAGACACCCAGCGCCAGCAGATGGAGCAGCAGCGCCAGTCCGAAGTCCAGCAGCAACGGCAGATGCAGGAATCGCGGCAGCGCCAGGCGCAAGACACCCAGCGCCAGCAGATGGAGCAGCAGCGCCAGTCCGAAGCCCAGCAGCAACGGCAGATGCAGGAATCGCGGCAGCGCCAGGCGCAGGACATCCAGCGCCAGCAGATGGAGCAACAGCGCCAGTCCGAAGCCCAGCAACGCCAGGCCGCCGACCAGCAGCGCCAGCAGGTGGAGCGCCAGCGCCAGATGGCCGAGCAGCAGCGGCAGGGCCAGGAGATGCAGCGCCAGCGTTTCGAGCAGCAGCGGCAAATGCAGGAGGCGCAGCAGCGGCAGGCCGAGGCGGCCCAGCGCCAGCAGATGGCACAACAACGGCAGATGCAGGAGCAGCAACGCCAGGCGCAGGAGCAGCAACGGCAGCAGGCCATGCAGCGCCAGCAGGCGGAACAGCAGCAGCGCCACATGCAGGAGCAGCAGCGTGCCGCGCAGGAGCAGCAGCGTGCGACGCAGGAGCAGCAGCGGCACCAGCAGGACCAGCAACGGCAGATGCAGGAGCGCCAGCGGCAGCAGATGGAGCAGCAGCGCCAGCAGCAGCAACAGCGCGCGCAGAACTGACGCGGCCGGATGGAGACGTGCAACGGGCGCGACGGCGATCGCCGGCAGTAGCACGGCCCGCTTGACGGAGCCCGGAAGGCAAAAACCCCCGCAGGCCTCGCGGCCTGCGGGGGTTTGTTCTTGCGCGGCGCCGCGCGGGCGGCGCCCCAGCCTGGCTTACTTCGCCAGCTCCGACAACCGGACCTGCGAAATCTTGCCGTTCTGCACCCAGCCGACGATGGTGTCGGCCATCGACCCGCCCTTGGCGTCGATGCCGTCGACTTCGTTGGGGTTGACCTCCTTGGCCAGGCCCTTGACCGCGTCGGGCATCTTCGCCCGGATCGCTGCCGCGTCGCTGGTGGTGCCGGCCAGCTTCATCGCACCGGCCAGCGCGTACACCATGGTGTAGTTCAGCGACATCTCGGTGGTGGCATCGCGCCCGTCATGCAGCTTCTTGTACCTGGCGTTGAAGCTCTGCGCGGCGGGGCGGCTGTCGTTGACCAGCGGCAGCACGCCGATGGAACCTTCCAGCATGCCCAGGCCGTTGGTGACCTTGGCCATTTCATCCATCTTGGCCTGGTCCATCACGATAAAGCCGCCCTTGAAGCCCAGTTCGCGCGCCTGCTTGACCACCAGTGCGGTCGGCTCCGACGGTCCGCCGACGAACATCACGTCCGGCTTCTCGCTCATCGCGCGCGACACGCCGCTGTAGAAGTCGGTGGCCTTGGTGTATGACATCGGATTGTTGGCTACCACCTTGCCGCCGGCCGATTCCCACGCCGGCACGAAGGCCTGCACCCAGGCCTTGGCGTAGTCGTGGTCGGCCGGGGCCAGCGCCACGTTCTTGCCGTAGCGCTTCATCTGCGCCTTGACGAAGGGCTCGATATAGCCGGTGTACGCGGGCGGGATGCGGATGGTCAGCTTGTTGCCGGCGTCAGTGATGCGCGGCACGCTGGAGTAGGCCATCACCAGGAACTTCTCCTGCTCATTGAAGGCCTGCAGCGCGAAGATGCCGCCCGAATGGGGAACGAACACCGCCGGGGTCTTGTGCTGCTGCACCAGGCGGCGCCCGTTGATGGCGGCCTCGGCGGGCGAGTACTTGTCGTCCAGCGCCACCACCTCCAGCTTGACCTTCTTGCCCTTGACTTCCAGGCCGGATGCATTGATCTCGTCCACCGCCATCTGCACGCCCGACAGCACGTTCTTGCCATACAGCGCGGCGCCGCCGGACAGCGGTCCGGTATAGCCGATCTTGACCACTTCCTGCGCCAGTGCGGTGCCAGAGGCCAGCATGGCGGCCACGGCGGTGGCGGCCAGCGGGAAGATACGGCGCATGATGTTGTGTTGCATTGTCTTGTCTCCTGAAAGTACTGCGCTTGCTAGGTCTGGTTGTATTTTGCTTTCGCGAGGCCGGCTGCTCTGAACCTACCCCCCGATATACGCCTTCCGAATCCCCTCATCCTTCAGCAACGTATCCCGATCCCCTTCCATCACGATGCGCCCGCTCTCGATCACATAGGCGCGATGCGCGATCCCCAGCGCCGCGTAGGCGTTCTGCTCGGCCAGCAGCACGGTGGTGCCGGCGCGGTTGATGCGCTGGATGATCTCGAACATCTGCTTGACCACCAGCGGCGCCAGCCCCAGCGAGGGCTCGTCCAGCAGCAGCGCGCGCGGGCGGCTCATCAGGGCGCGGCCCAGCGCCACCATCTGCTGCTGCCCACCGGACAGCGAGCCGGCCGCATCGTCCTTCTTCTGCCGCAGGATCGGGAACAGCTCATAGACCTCTTCCAGCGTCTTGCGGATGCCAGCGCCATCGCGCCGGTGCACGTAGGCGCCCAGCACCAGGTTCTTCTCCACGCTCATCGCCGGGAACAGCTTGCGGCCCTCCGGGCAGTGCACCAGCCCGGCCTGCACGATCTGCGACGGCTTCATGCCCGACAGCTCGCGCCCGTCAAAGCGCATGCTGCCGCCGCTGATGCGGTGGATCGCGCTCATCGCCAGGAAGATCGAGCTCTTGCCGGCGCCGTTGGCGCCCAGCAGCACCACCAGCTCGCCGGCGCCGGCGTGCAGGGTGATGTTGTCCAGGGCGCGGAAGCTGCCGTACGACAGCGAGACGCGTTCAAGCTGCAACATGGTCGGCTCCCAGGTAGGCCTCGATGACATGCGGATCCTGCTGGATCTGGGCGGGCGTGCCTTCGGCAATCTTCTCGCCGTAGTTCAGCACCATGATCTTGTCCGCCAGGCGCATGATCATGTCCATCTTGTGTTCGATCAGGCAGACGGTCTTGCCATGGCGCACCATCTTGCGGATCAGCTCCGCGAGGCCGACGGTCTCCTCCGGGTTCACGCCGCCGGCTGGCTCGTCCAGTAGCAGCAGTTCCGGGTCGGTCGCCAGCGCCAGCGCAAAGGCCACGCGCTTGCGCGCCTCTTGGGTGATATCGGCGGCGACCTCGTGCGCCAGGTGCGACAGGCCGACGAAGTCCAGCGCGGCCTCGGCCTTGTCGCGGCACAAGCGCTCTTCTTCACGCAGGCGGCGCGTGTTGAATAGCACGTCGCGCAGGCCCGAGTGGGTGCGCAGGCGGTGGCCGACGATCAGGTTGTCGAGCACCGTGGCGCGGTCGAACAGCGCCGTGGCCTGGAAGGTGCGGGCCACGCCCAGGCGCGCGATCTGGTCGGCGCGCAGGCCGGCCACGTCCTGGCCCTTGAACAGGATCTGGCCGGAACTGGGCGCATGCGTGCCAGCCACCAGGTTGAAGAAGGTGGTCTTGCCGGCGCCGTTGGGGCCGATGATGGCGTTGATATGGCCTTGCTCGAAGGTCACCGAGACATCGTGCACCGCGGTCAGGCCGCCGAATTTCTTGGTCAGGTTGCGGATCTCAAGCATGGTCGGCTCCGGCGCGGGTGGTCGGGACAGCGGCGGCGGCTTGTGCAGGGGACTGCGCCGCCAGCTTGCCGCGCCGTTCGGCCGCGGCCTTGCGCGCCTGCTTCTTCAGCCAGGAACCCACGATCCCGTCCGGCACGAAGATGATCAGCAGGATCAGCACCGGGCCGAACACCAGCATGCGGTAGTCCTGCATGAACTGCAGCGACTGCGTGATCCATGGCACCAGCACCGCGCCCAGCAGCGGCCCGAAGATGGTGCCGATGCCACCCACCAGCATCGACATCACCATGTCGAAGGTCAGGTCGGTGCGAGCAATGTCCGGCCCCAGGAAGCGCACCTGCCCGGCGTACAGCGCACCGGCAAAGCCGGCGTAGCCCACCGACAGCACGAACGACAGCACCTTGGTGCGCATCAGGTTGATGCCCAGCGCCTCGGCCAGCGCATCGCTGTTGCGCACTGCCATGAAACTGCGGCCCAGCAGCGAGGTGACGATGCGGTGCATCAGGAAGGTGCCGACCGCCAGGAAGAACAGCACCAGGTAGTACTGCGCCTGCACGCTGTCAAAGCTGAGCGGCCCGATCGCGGCCGGCACCGGGATGCCGATCAGGCCCACCGTGCCATGCGTCAGGCTTTCCCACTTCTCGATCAGCAGGTAGATGATGTAGCCCACGCACATGGTGAAAATCGAGAAGTAATGGCCCTTCAGGCGCAGCGACACCACGCCGATCACATAGCCCAGCACCATGCAGATCACGCCGGCCAGCACGAATGCCAGCCAGAACGGCACCTGGTGGTCCACCGTCAGGATGCCCAGCGTATAGGCGCCGATGGCCATGAAGCCGCCATGGGCCAGGTTCAGCTGGCCGGTGTAGCCGGTGATCAGGTTCAGCCCGAGCGTGGCGATGGCGTAGATGAAGGCCAGCGTCATCACGGTCAGGTAGTAGCTGTTGGGCGTGATCAGCGGGAAGGCGATGGCCAGCGCCAGCAGCAGCGTCCAGCCGGTTTTTCCTTGCAGTGCTTTCATGTCTTGCGCTCCTCAGGCTGCCTTGCCGGCAAACAGGCCCTGCGGCCGGATCGACAGGATCACCACCAGCAGCACGAAGGCGATGATGTCCTTGTAGTCGGTGGAAACGTAGAAGCCGCCGAAGCTCTCGGCCATGCCGATGATGAGCCCGCCGACGATGGCGCCGGGGATGCTGCCCATGCCGCCCAGGATGATGATGACGAAGGCCTTGGTGATCACCAGGTTGCCCATGCTGGGGTACACCAGGTTGATCGGGGCGTAGAGCGTGGCGGCGATTGCGGCCAGCGCGCCGGAGATGGCAAACACCAGCAGCGTCACGCGGGTGGCGTCGATGCCCACCAGCGCGGCGCCTTCGCGGTTCTGCGCCATGGCCATGATGGTGGCGCCGGTCATGGTGCGCGTCAGGAACAGGTGCAGCAGCACCATCAGCGCAAAGGCGGCGCCGATGATCAGCAGGCGCTGCAGCGGCGCGGTCAGCCCGAACACGTCGACGATCTGGCCATAGGGCGTGGGCATGCGGTGGAAGTCCGCGCCCCACAGCGCCTGCGCGCCGGCTTCCAGGAACAGCAGGATGCCGATCGCGGCGATCATGTCGTGCAGCTCGGGCGAGTTGCGCAGCGGGTGGAACACCAGCCGGTCGGCAGCCATCGACAATACGGCCACCGCCAGCGCCGCGCCCAGCATCGCCAGCCAGTAGTTCACGCCCAGCGATGTCATCAGGAAGTACGACACATAGGCGCCAGCCATGTAGAAGGCGCCGTGCGCGAAGTTGGGCACGTGCAGGATGCCGTAGACCAGCGTCAGGCCAAGCGCCACCAGGCTGTAGACGCCTCCCAGCGTCAGGCCGTTCAGGAACTGTTGAAGGAACAATGCCACAGGGGTACCTCGTGCGGTTCGTGAAACCAGGCACGCAGCGGCAAGGGCCGTGCGTGTTCCATCGCGGCGGCGCCAGGCGCGGCCACGGTCAGGAAGTCGGGGGGCGGAACTCAGGCGGGCGGCGGTGCCGGCTCGCGCGCGGCGATGCGCGGGCGGGATGGCCTGGCCCAGGGCGCGCCGTGGCGGTCACGGTGCGGGTGTGCAGATGCGTGTTGCAGGTGCTGCATGGTTGTCTCCTGTGCGATGCGGCGCGCTGGCCGCCCGGCAAGCCCGGGCACTGGCCGCGTCGGCGTGGACGGCGGCGTTGCGACCCGGTGACGAGGTGTCGGGAGTGTTCCCGCACGATCGTTCGTTTTCACCGACTGTTGCATACGCTTCGCGGCACCGTCAAGGAAAGCGGCGGAGTATTCCGCACCGCGAAATAGCAGGGCGCTGGCCTCCGGGTATGTCCGGAGAGGGTCTGCCCGCCGCCATCGACAGGGCATATGACCCCTATGTTTTCCCTGCATGGACTGCTGTGCGTGAGGGATGTGCCGACCTACGCCGCTTTCGGCGAGCTGCCTGGCGCTGTGCGAGGCTTCCGCGGATCCGTCCATGGCTGCGTACCCGCCGTTGTGCACCATACGGCGAAGCGCTATGCTCGTGCGCGCTGTATCCCGGCCGTTGGGACCTTGTCTGCTTTCCCGCCTTTTCGCTCCGTAACCTGCAACCCAGGAGACCCTACCCATGCCTTGCCGCATTTTTTCTCTGCGCGCTGCCGTCCTGTTCATCGCCGGTGCCACGCTTGCCGGCACCGCCGCAGCCACCGCGGTCGAGCCGGTTCATCAGCTCGCACGACAGGAGAAGCCCGCACTCATCGCGACCTTGAAAGACCTTGTGTCGATCGAGTCCGGCAGCAAGGACATCGAAGGGCTGGACCGCATCGCCACGCTGATCCGGGGTCGGCTGGCGGCGCTGGGAGCCACCGAAGCCAAGCTGGTCGAGCCAGCCGAAATCTACCGGATGGAAGACACGCCCAAGCAAGTGGGCAAGATGGTGATGGCGCAGTTCAAGGGCAGCGGCAAGCGGAACATCATGCTGATCGCCCATATGGACACCGTGTACCTGCGCGGCATGCTGGCCCAGCAGCCCTTCCGCATCGAGGGTGACCGCGCCTACGGGCTGGGCATCGCCGACGACAAGAACGGCGTGGCCGTGATCCTGCACACCATCGCCATCCTGCAGAAGATGAAGTTCAAGGACTACGGCACGCTGACGGTGCTGATCAACGGCGACGAGGAAATCAGCTCGCCCGGTGCGCGGGCCGTGCTGACCCGGCTGGGCGCGCAGCAGGATGCCGTGTTCTCATGCGAGGCCAGCCGCGTCACCGGCGACCGCCTGTCGCTGGCGACCAGTGGCATCGGTTCGATCTATCTTACGGTGCA
This sequence comes from Cupriavidus sp. GW821-FHT07C08, assembly GCF_059419025.1. Taxonomy (NCBI): domain Bacteria; kingdom Pseudomonadati; phylum Pseudomonadota; class Betaproteobacteria; order Burkholderiales; family Burkholderiaceae; genus Cupriavidus; species Cupriavidus sp. GW821-FHT07C08. The sequence continues at coordinate 211,044 of NZ_JBWKQZ010000008.1, read as the reverse complement.
GGGCAAGGCGTCGCACGCGGGCAGTGCGCCCGAGCAGGGCCGCAATGCGCTCTATGAACTGTCGCACCAGGTCCTGCAGATGCGCGACCTGTCCAATCCGGCCACCGGCCTCAAGGTCAACTGGACAGTCTCCTCGTCCGGCACCAATCGCAACGTGATCCCGGCCACCGCTACCGCGCAGGCAGACGTACGCGTGCTGCGCACCGCTGACTACGATAGCCTCGAGAAAACGCTGCAGGAACGCATCCGCAAGCAGCTCATTCCCGACACCAAGGTTGACGTGAAATTCGAGCGCCGCCGTCCACCGCTGGAGGTAAGCGACGCAGCACGCAAGCTCGCCGCGCATGCGCAAGGCATCTATGCGGAGATCGGTGAAACGCTCCAGGTCCACGATACCGCGGAAGGCGGAGGCACCGATGCCGCCTTCGCGGCTGCGGACACCAAGGCGCCGGTGATCGAGCGCTTCGGGCTGCGAGGCTTCGGTGCTCACTCCAATGATGCCGAGTATGTCGATCTGAACTCGGTCACGCCGCGGCTGTACCTGCTGACGCGGATGATCATGGACGTCTCGCAGGACAAGGCTGGGCGTTAAGGGAGCGATAGCCCTCAAGGTCATTGAGGGCGATTCGCCGCAGGCACGACTACCGAGTAGGGCGGGCTGTGATGCTCGCCAGTGCACCGGCATGCAGCTTCCGCGCATGCCATCTCATTCAGGCAATGCCTGGCACGGATTGACGCGCCTCGGTCATTCGGTGGATGCAAGCCGCGTCTTGACCGCCAGTACGGTGAGGTTGGCCATGGTGCGCAACGCGGCCAGTTCGGCGCCAGACCAGATCGACCGATCCGCCAGGTAGTTGAACGTCCCGATCACCCTGCCCGCGTAGCAGAGCGGCACGTTCACAACAGCCCTGCAGCCCAGCGAGCGGATGGTGTCGATATCGTCGAACACCTCGGCGAGCGCCGCGTCACCTTCACCGACGAAGACTTCACCGCGCTCCAGCAGCTGACGCTTCCACGGGCTGTCGCCCTTGGTCTTGCGGCCGCCTACGGGGTAGGCGGTAGTACTCGATGACCAGAGCCGCTCGATCTGCGCGGCATCGGCATACCAGGCATTGATGGTCAGCAACCCCGGGCCAAGCATCTCCATGGTCGCGTGCCCAATGGCGTCGAGCGTTGCAAGCGGACTTGCCGCACGCTGCAAGGCATCACACAGGCGGTTCACCTGCGCGATCAACTGCTGCGGATTGCCGAGAATTGCTTCCACGTCACTCGCCCTGGATGCCAAGTTCGCGGATCAGTTTGCCATAGCGGTCGGCATCGCGGCGCAGGATGGTGCCGAACTGCTGCGGTGTCGATGTGGTCGTTTCGACGCCGATGGCATTCATCTTCGCCTTCACCTCGGGCATCGACATGACGGCATTGATCTCGCGGTTCAGGCGCGCGGTCAGGTCGGCCGGCATCCCCTTCGGGCCGAAGGCGCCGTACCAGACCGCCAGCTCGTAGCCGGGCAGGGTCTCTGCCACCGTAGCCACGTTGGGCAGCAGCGGTGAGCGCCTGGACTCCGTCACGGCGAGCAGGCGCAGCTTGCCAGCCCTCACATGCGGCAGCGTCTGGGTGCCGGCCGAGAAGAGCAGCTGTGTCTGGCCCGCGACCGTGTCGACCACGGCTGGCGCTCCCCCCTTGTACGGGACGTGCAGCAGCTGGACGCCGGCCAGCTTTTCGAACAGCGCGGCGCTCAGGTGGTTGGTGGAACCAGAGCCGGCGCTGGCATAGGCCAGCTTGCCGGGATTGGCCTTTGCGTAGGCGATCAGTTCCTTCACGTTCTGCGCGGGCACCGACGGGTGCACCACCATTGTGTTGGTCACATACGCCAGCAGCCCCAGCGGGGTGAAATCCTCGACGCCCCGAAACGGCATGTTCTGCATCAGCGCAGGGTTCATGGCGTGCGTGCTCATTGAACCGACCAGCAGGGTGTAGCCGTCGGGCTTGGCACGGGCGACCATGGCGGAGCCGATGTTGCCCGAGGCACCCGGCTTGTTGTCGACGATCACCGGCTGGCCGAGCGAGCGGGTCAGGTGCTCGGACAGCACGCGCGCCAGGATATCCGTCGAGCCGCCCGCCGCCCAAGGCACGATCAGCGTAATCGGCTTTTGCGGATAGGCTTCGCTTGCCTGGGCAAGCCCGGCGACGCCAAGCGCCAGCACGACGATGCCGCGCAGCAGGGATTTCACGACGCACTTCATGGGTTTTCTCCTTGATGTCTGGCCCGGCTGTCAGGTACAGCCGGCCTTTAATGGTTGCCGTTCAGCGTCCGACCGCGTAGCCCTGCATGCCGCGCGGGTTCGCCCCGGCACGCAGCACGAGGCGGCCGCGGGGGTCCCGCTCGCGCGAGCAGGCGGACATGCGCCCCTCCGACCAGGGCTCGCCAATACGCACTTCGTGGCCGAGCTCACGCAGTGCAGCCAGGGTCGCCTCGGGAAAGCGCGATTCGACGCTGATGCGGTTGAGCACCGTCTGGCGCGGCCAGAACGATGCCGGGAAATGATCGATGTGCCAGGCCGGCGCGTCGATTGCCTCCTGCAGGTTCATGCCGTGGACGGCATGGCGCAGGAAGAACGCCAGCGACCACTGGTCTTGCTGGTCGCCGCCCGGCGTGCCGAACACCATGTATGGCTCGCCGTCGCGCAGCGCCAGCGATGGCGACAGCGTGGTGCAGGGCCGCTTGCCGGGTGCGAGGGTGTTGGGCAGGCCGGGCTCCAGCCAGGTCATCTGCAGGCGGGTATTGAGGGCAAAGCCCAGCGACGGAATGGTCGGGCTCGACGACAGCCAGCCGCCCGACGGCGTCGCCGCGACCATATTGCCGTGGCGGTCGATCACGTCGATATGGCAGGTATCGCCGACAAAGATCTCTTGCTCGGCCCATTCGGCTACCGGCGGCAGTTCGGCAAAGGTCGGCTCGCCCACGCCGAAGCGCACGTCGGCGCGCTGCAGCGTGCGCTCGGCCGCGGCCAGGTCGGGCAGGCGCGGTGCCATGCCGTTCACCATGCCGGGGTCAAGCGACAACGCCGCACGCGTGCCGATGCGCTGCGCGCGCGCCGCCAGGTAGCCATCGTCGAGCAGCGCCGCCAGCGGGCTCTGCGCAAAATGCGGATCGCCATACCACGCCAGCCGGTCGGCCATGGCCAGCTTGGTGGCCTCGGCAATGCGGTGCACGAATTCCGGCGAGTCTGGCGCGTGCTGCTCCAGAGCGGCGTGGCGCAGCATGCCCAGCTGCTGCAGGAACACCGGCCCCTGGCTCCAGACGCCGCACTTGGCCACGGTGTAGCGGCCGAAGTCCAGCGTGACCGGGGCCTCGATCTCCGGCGCCCAGCTGGCCATGTCGTCGTAGCGCAGCAGGCCGGTGTGCTTGTCGCCGGTGGTATCGCGCACCGGTGTATTGCGACAGTACGCGTCGATCTCCTGCGCGACGAAACCGCGGTACCAGCAGTCCATCGCCGCGTCGATCTGGCCGGTGCGGGTATCGCTATGCCGCCGGGCCTCTTCGACGATACGGGTGTAGGTGGCGGCCAGCGCCGGCAGCGTATGCAGGCTGCCGGGGCGCGGCACCTTGCCGTCCGGCAGCCACGTCTGTGCCGAACTGTGCCACTCGTCGCGGAACAGCGCCTGCACCGCCAGGATCGCGCGCGAGATGCGCGGCACCAGCGGGAAGCCGTCGCGGGCATAGCCGATGGCGGGCGCCAGCACGTCGGCCAACGACCACGTGCCGTGCTCGCGCAGCATCGTCAGCCACGCACCGAAGGCCCCGGGCACGGCGGCCGGTATCAGGCCGATGCCTGGCACCAGGTCCAGGCCCATGGCGCGCAGCGCGTCCGGATCGGCCAGCGCCGGGGCCGGGCCCTGGCCGCAGACAGTGCGCATGGCGCGTTCGCGCTCGCTCCAGTAGACGATCGGCACTTCGCCGCCGGGGCCGTTCAGGTGAGGCTCGACCACCTGCAGCACAAAGCCGGCGGCGACAGCGGCGTCGAAGGCGTTGCCGCCGCGCTCGAGCACGCCCATGGCGGTCTGCGTCGCCAGCCAGTGCGTGGAGGCGGCGACGCCGAAGGTGCCAACGATCTCGGGACGGGTGGTGAACATGGCTTGCAGCTCCTGTGATGCTAGCCAGTATAGGATTGGCGAATAACCAGCAGTGCCTCTTTGGTTATTGTGGTATTACCATCCGGTAATGCGACTTGCTCCTCCATTGCAGGAAGGCCCCGTGTCTATCGCCCCCGACAAGCTGGTCCACAACCTGGTGTCCCGCCTGCGCCTCAGGCACCTGCCGCTGCTGCTGGCGCTGGAGCGCCAGCGCTCGGTGTCGCGGGTGGCTGCCGAGCTCAACCTGTCGCAGCCGGCCGTCACCAAGACCCTGCGCGAGATTGAAGACATCTTCATGGCGCCGCTGTTCACCCGCACCCGGCGCGGACTGGAGCCCACGCCCACCGGCCGTGCGGTGCTGGCGCATGCCAGGCTGACGCTGGCCGATGCCGATGCGCTGGGGCGCGAACTGGCAGCGATCGAGTCCGGGCTGTCGGGCCGGCTGCGCATCGGCGTGATTCCGTACATCAGCCGCAGCGTGCTCGACGCCGCCTGCACCTTCGGCCTGGCCCAGACACCGCGGATCTCGGTGCTGGTACGCGAAGGCACCACCGACGAACTGGTCAGCGCACTGCGCGAGCACGAACTGGACTGCGTGGTGGCGCGCACTTTCTATGCGCCGGGCGCGGACATCGCGCAGCAGCCGCTGTATCGCGAAGAACCGGCGCTGGTCGTGCCCACCGCGGCAGCGGCCCGGCTGGCGCGCGGACCGCTCGACTGGCGCCAGCTGGCCGAGCGCGACTGGATACTGCCACCGCCCAACACGCCGATCCGGCGCACCATCAACACCATCTTTGCGGTGGCGGGGGTGGCGCAGCCCACGCCGATCGTCGAGACCTATTCGATCAAGACCATGGCTACGCTGATGCGCAAGCATCCGGCGGCAACGACCATCGTGCCGAAGGCGGTGGCCAGCGAACTGGCCGATTCCAAGGGGGCGACTGCGTTGCCGCATGCGCTTAGCTGGGATCTGCCACCGGTGGGGGTGATGTGGCGGCGGCAGGCGGTGGACGATGATGTGGTGACGGCGCTGGTCGCTTGCCTGGGGGCGTTGCGGTGGGAGGGAGAGTGAGCCGGATGGCCCATCCCACGCATCGCACGCCTCCACATCCGCGAGCCGGCTCCGACACACTCAGGCTGTCGCAGGGCCGTCTGGGATTTCTCCCGAAATCCCTTCCTATCCACTTGTTTTAATTGCGGTTTAGGTTCGCGCGAGGGTCTCGTCTTCAACCAGCCAGCTCGCGGTGCAACGCCACGTATTCCTGCGCAAGCTTGTGGCGCGGATCCAGATGGATCATGGGGGTGGCATGCTGATGCGATTCGCGGATCTTCACCGATGCAGACAGCCGCGATTCAAGTACTGGCAGGCCCTCGCTTACCAGTTCGTCGACCAGTTTCTGCGGCAGGCTGGCTCGCGGCTGGAACTGGTTGATCACGATCCCTTCGACCTGCAACCCGTCGTTGTGGTCCTGCTGGATTTCCTTCACGTTATCAAGCAGCGTGTAGAGGGCGCGGCGCGAGAAGTCATCGCAATCGAACGGGATCAGGCAACGCTCCACGGCGATTAGTGCGGAGCGGGTATAGAAATTCAGGGCCGGTGGCGTGTCGATGTAGATGGCGTCATAGACTGCCTCCAGCTCGAGCAAGGCGTCGCGTAGCTTGTAGATCTTGTAGCGGGACTCGAGCTTGCCGTGGAGGGAATCCAGGTCAGGATGCGCCGGCATCACATCGAGGTTCTCGAACGGCGTCGGGTGGACAAAGGACGTAAATTCCACCGGCCTGAAGTTGTAGGTCAGGGAGGTCTCGAAAAAATTGGCCGCGGTCGGACTTGCCTCCGCGGCCTGCGCGCCAAGCAGGTACTGGGTGGAGTTACCTTGTGCATCCAGGTCTATGACCAGGGTGCGCAAGCCCTCGCTGGCGCTGATTGCCGCGAGATTGCATACAATGGTCGATTTTCCGACCCCACCCTTCTGATTGAATACGACGCGCCGCATTTGCCCCTCTGGAGAGAATCGATCCGAAAGCGGCAGCATACCTTAGCGTGAGGTTCCCGGCAGCACCCGCCCGGCTATGAAACGATATTCCAGGCCCGGGGCTCGCTGTACCATTGGCGCCATGAGCTGGTCCCGCGCTTGCACTTCATGGACCAGCCTTGTGCTGCACACCATGCGGCTCACGCCACCGAAAGCATCGACATGGTTGCCGACCTTGCCCGCTCCTGGTTGACCTTCAGCGCGCCTGTGGCCGCTGCACAGGCTGCCGGCCGCCCGCTCGTGGCGCTGGAATCGACCATCATCGCCCACGGCATGCCCTACCCGGAGAACGTTCGCACGGCGCGCGAAGTGGAGGCCCTGATCCGCGACCTGGGAGCCGAGCCCGCGACGATCGCCCTGATTGGCGGGCGAATCCGCATCGGGCTTTCGGCCGACGAACTGGAACTGCTCGGGCGCTCGGACCGGGTACACAAGGTGAGCCGCCGCGACCTGCCGGCCGTGCTGGCCGGCGGCGGGCTCGGCGCCACGACCGTGGCCGGCACGATGATATGTGCCGCGCTGGCGGGCATTGAGGTCTTTGTCACCGGCGGGATTGGCGGCGTGCACCGCGGTGCGCAGGAGACCTTCGACATCTCGGCCGACCTGCAGGAACTGGCCAGGACCTCGGTGGTGGTGGTCTGTGCCGGGGCGAAGTCCATCCTGGACATCGGACTCACGCTGGAATACCTGGAAACACACGGCGTGCCGGTGCTCAGCTGTGAGCAAGACAATGTGGCTGCGTTCTACACGCGCGACAGCGGCTTTCGCGCTGACTTCAGGCTGGACGACGCGGCGGAGCAGGCGCGCTTCATCCGCACCAAGTGGGACTTGGGCCTGGCGGGCGGCGTGGTGTTGAGCACACCGGTGCCGCAAGCGGCAGCGATGACGTCCGGGGAGATCGACGCGCTGACTCGGCAGGCGCTTGCCGAGGCCACGGCGCAGGGAATCACCGGCAAGGCCGTGACACCTTTCCTGCTGGCTCGCATCAAGGCGCTGACGAGCGGACGCAGCCTGGCGACAAACATCGCGCTCGTAAAACACAACGCCGAGGTGGGGGCAAGGCTGGCGCTGGCATTGGCGGCCACCGGGCAGCCGGTCAGGTGAGCAGGCCGGCGTCCGCAGGGTGCGGGCGCGCACCTGGCAAGCTGTGTCTATGCGCCGACGTCGCCTAATCTTGTAACTTAGCGACCGGGGAGCGGAAAACTCGCCTGAAGTCGCAACGCGTACATTTTCGATCCGGGGCTGGCAGAAGGAGTCATCATCATGCGACTCTCACTGATAGTCAGCGGCGCCATGCTGGCGCTTTCGGCGTGTACATTGGAGCCGGCCGGAACAGGCGCCTTTACCGTCATGGGGCCGGCCAGCTTCGATCGCACCTTCACCGCAGCCGCCGGGGCCATGCGCGACCAGGGCCTGGCGATCAGCGTCGAGGACCCGGTCAACGGCGTGGTCGTCGGCAGTCTGGATACCAGCACGGTGATGGCCGGAGTTCACCAGCAGGCAGACGGCTTCGTACGGGTGGAATTCGACGGCATGGCTGCACCCGATCCGGCGTTGATGGCGCGCATTTCGCGCAGCTACAACCGCCGCATGGGCCGCTGAAGCGCGTCAGAGGTCAGGCGATTGCTTCACTACCTCAGTTCGCTATGCGATCGAGCGCAGGCGTTCGGATCGCCGACGCGCGCTCGCATGCCATACGCCGCCCGCCGGCATTGATCGCAAAAATGACCGCCGCAAAGCCAGGAGCACAGGAAGCGCACGTTGGCCGTACGAAACAAATGTAATCGTTTGTTAATGCCGCCCGCGCAGCCCCGTATTGACAACAGATGCTTCCTTCCGCTTTGGTACGATCCCGCTCTTTCCGCAAAGCGTCCCGCCACCGTGAATCGCCGCTGTCTATTGTTTTGTCGTGAGTACTGCGCACGGTGGCTCATCCGCATCCAATCGCTGGCCGCTGCCAGCATCACGATAGCCAGGCGCGTCTTTCCCGGCGCGCTGCGCCGGCTTCGCCACCCGACACGACGCGGCATCATGCTGACGCTCGCCGCAGTGCCGGCGCTGTTTCTGCTGTACGTGCTGGCGCTCGTGCCGTTTACGCCGGGCATTGGCGATATCCGCAAAGCCCGCATCGACCGCCCAGCGCTGATCGTATCGGCCGACGGCAGAGTGATCGACGAATTCAAGCCGGTCAATCGCGAGTGGGTATCGCTCGGGCAGATCTCGCCGTACATGGTGGCTGCATTGGTCGCCACCGAAGATCGCCGCTTTTATGAGCATTACGGGATCGACTGGCTGCGTACCGCGTCGGCCGCGCTGCATACGTTCTCCGGCGACCGGCAGGGAGGCTCGACGATCACGCAGCAGCTCGCGCGCAACCTGTATCCCGACGAAGTCGGCCGCGCGCCGACCCTCGCGCGCAAGATCAGGGAAGCGATCACGGCGCTCAAGATCGAAGCCGTGTACAGCAAGGACCAGATCCTTGAGACGTACCTGAACAATGTGCCGTTCCTGTACAACGCCTACGGCGTGGAAATGGCCGCACGCACCTACTTCGGCAAATCGGCGCATCAGCTCGACATCCTCGAAAGCGCGACACTCGTCGGCATGCTGAAGGCCAACAGCACCTACAACCCTGTCCTGAATCCCGAGCGCGCATTGGAGCGGCGAAACACCGTGCTCGGGCAGATGAACAAGTACGGGAAGCTCAAGCCCGACGCTTACACCTGGTTGCGGCGGCAACCGCTCAACGTCAATTTCGGGTTGCAGACCGCGCCACGAGGCGCGGCGCCGCATTTTTCCGCGCAGCTGCGCAAGTGGCTGATCGCATGGGCCGAGCGCAACGGCTACAACATCTACGCCGACGGGCTGGTCGTGCGCACGACTATGGATTACCGTCTGCAGGCGATGGCGGTGCAGGCGATGGACTGGCAGGCGAGCCAGCTGCAATGGATCGCGAACGGGGCGTGGAACGAACGCACGGGCTGTTGGCCTGGCAACGACCTGTTCCGGACGTTCATCCGGCAAACGCCCGACTATCGCGCCGCACGCGATGCTGGTCAATCGGATCAGGCGGCGCTCAGGAAACTCGGCACCAACCCGACGTTCGTCCGCGCACTCTGCCGGAGCAAGACTCAGGTCCAGGCGGGTTTTGTCGCGATTGATCCGCGCAACGGCGATATCAAGGCATGGGTCGGCAGTCGCGACTTCAGTGACGCACCGTTCGATCACGTGCAGCAGGCCCGGCGCCAGCCGGGTTCGACCTTCAAGCCGTTCGTCTACGGGGCGGCGTTCGCGGACGGCGCGCGGCCAAGCGATACGATCGTAGACCGGAACGTCGCCATTCCACTGGCCGGCCAGGCGACCTGGCGGCCTACCGACGCGGCGCCGCCCACCGACCGGCCGATGACGCTGCGCGACGCGCTAGTGTATTCGCGCAACCGCGTCACCGCTCAGCTCATGCAAAAGGAACGCCCCGAGAAGGTCGCACGGCTTGCGCGCGCGATGGGCGTGCGCGACAGTCCGCTCGAAGCGGTGCCGTCGCTCGCGCTCGGCACGAGCCCGGTCACGCTCAAGGAAATGGTATCGGCGTACAGCACGATCGCGAACCGTGGCGCCTATGTCGAACCGCGCATGGTTACCCGCATCGAGGATCACGACGGCAAGGTGCTCGCCGAATTTGCGAGCGCAGCGCCGGAGCAGGCACTGCCCGCCGCCGCCGCGCAAACGCTCGTCGATGTGATGCGCGACGTCGTTATCCGGGGCACCGGCGCAGGCATCCGGACGCGCTTCGGGATTCGCGCCGACGTGGCCGGCAAGACGGGCACCACGCAGGACAACGCGGATGGCTGGTTCATCCTGATGCATCCGCAACTGGTCGCGGGCGCGTGGGTGGGTTTTGACGATGGACGTGTGACGCTCGGCAACGACTGGGGCCAGGGCGCGCATAGCGCGCTGCCGATGGTGGGCGCATTCTACGATATGGCGCTGCGTGCGCGGGTGATCGATCCGGACGCGCGGCTCACCCCTGAGACCAGGGCTCCTCGCAAGGTCCAGGCGCAACAGCATCGGCGCTTCCTGTTCTGGAGGTTTTGACGCCGACGCTGGCGGACGCGAAATTCGCCTTCACAGCTTCCGCCGACGCAGCGACCCGAGCCGGTCGACCGCAGCGGCGGCCGTCCGGAACCCGGCGCGCGACGCGGTCAAGCGCGCGATGGGACAGATGCCCCAATGACGGGCGCCATCGCGCGTCGCCTCGCTCAGTCGTCGTGACGATGCTTCTTTTGGCCCTTGTGCTTGCCCCGATTGCCATTCTTGTCATCGCCATAGCTGTTGCGCGACACATTGCCGTTCCTGTGGTCATCGGCATAGTTGTTGCGCGACACATTGCCGCCCAGCGCCGAACCCGCTGCACCACCGGCCGCGGCACCGACGATGCCGCCGGTCCGGCCGCCCAGGGCATTGCCGGCCGCAGCGCCGGCGCCACCGCCCAGCGCGCCACCCACGACGGCGCCAGTCCGTTCCTTCTTGTTGGCAGTCACCGCGCCGCCCGCACCGCCGCCCACCGCGCCGCCGATCACGGCACCCGTGCTGCCGCCCAGTGCGCCACCGACGGCCGCGCCCGCGGCACCGCCCAGACCGCCTCCCACGGCGTTCTTCAGGTCATCGGCCAACGCCGGTGTGGTGGCAGCGGCTAGCAGCAGGGTCAGGTACAGCGTGCGAAGTGATTGTCGAGTCATGTTCTTCCTCAATAGGGGGTGGTTGGCGATCCGCCGATGCAGGAGTTTACACGGGGCGGCAAGCGGCTCCGTCCGGAACTCGCAACGGTGGCCGGCTACCTCCGCCGCCATGACCCCGAGGCCTGTCGCGCTGAGCCCGGAATGCTGTTGTCAGTCGATATTGGCGCAGGAAATAGCGACCCCCAGGATGGGGTCGCCACGAGCCGGAAAGCAAAAAAGCCCTTCGCAATTCGTGGAGGGCTTTGTCAATTCAGGCCGTCAGGCGGCGCAGGGCGACTATAGCGGGCGAATCTGTGACGCTTGTGGGCCTTTCTGACCTTGCGTGACTTCAAATTCCACTCTCGCACCTTCCTCCAGCGATTTGAATCCGGTGCCCTGGATTTCGCTGTGGTGGGCAAACAAGTCCTTGCCGCCATCATCCGGCGTGATGAACCCATAGCCCTTTTCACTGTTAAACCACTTCACGATGCCAGTCGCCATCTCGTCCTCGACATTTAGTGCACACAGGTTGCGTGCTGAGAAGTCCCGCCCCAGAATCGCCCCGTCGCCAGAATATGGTTGAACGCGATACGGCGCGCCGAACCCCTAGCATACCGAAGAGGAGGGCGGGCAGTATCTGCGGGTTAACCTCTGGGTGAGAGCGCTGAAGATGAGGCGGGCGAGTCGCGATACGGGCTGGGTGCGCAAATTTCCGACCGCCGAATCGGAGGAAATCCCCCCGATCCAGGCTTACTCAGTCCAGACGGCATCGACGTCCCGCAACAGGTGCCCGGCCAGGATGTAGTCGCCAGCCTTCATGGCTTTTGTCTCCAGGGCAACCAACTCGTTGGCTGCGAGCTGGTCCAATGCAAACTGGCAGTAAAGGTTCCGTTGCCGGAAGGACACCTTTGGCCGGCTGAGGCCGGCAATGAGCGCCGCGAGGGACTTCACGGCAATGCTTTCGTGTCCCCGATACTCCACCCGTATCCCTACCTTATTACCTAGGCGCCCGAGCTCAATGGCATCCTGCCAGCCTGACTCATAGTCGAGCTCGACCAGCGCGACCCCCTCTGCCTCCAGGAGCCTGATAGCTTCCCCTTTGGTTCCAGCCCGAGCCGTTGTCATTTCTGCCTCCACTCACACCTTCCCGCGCGCGGGTCGCCGGCCTGCTTCAACGTGCAACTGAACTCAACGGCACGTCGCCCCGCTCATGACTCTTGGCTTCAGATTTGGAGTCAAGATCCTGCTTAATTCTGACGTAAGAAAAATCTAAGTCAATATAGAATCGCCCTGTAGTCCTGCTACCACCACCCGCGCAACCGCTCCGGCGACGCGGGTTTTTTTTGACACAGAGCGGTGCTCATTCGGCCTGAAGCTCAATGCCTTTCCCCGGCAGCGGCATATTGGTAGCAGACCTCGGCGAGTGGTGCTAATGCAAGCCGTCCGGCCGGTCGGCGAATGAATGCTCCTGAACCTGGATGCATATCACGTTGCGATATTCGTCGAGCTTTCCCTGCGCACGTTTTGGCAATGGAGAAAATACCGGGGATTACGTCAGACATGCTTCCAATCATATTGAACACAAGGTGGTAAGCAACTAAGATGAACGTTCCGGGTGCGAGAACAAGCACCCGCCAGCCAGAACCTCGCGTCCGAGACGAAACAAGCGGCCTGTGCAAACCAGGCCGGCTGTCACGGACGGTAGTGAAGTCCCGTAGCAAAAGTAAACCTACAGCTTGGGAGACGACTGTGCTGAGTCATCATGAATTCGCCACGCTTGTACTGGTAAGCGGCAGCTCCGACCCAACGGAGCTGGACCGCGCGGATATGGATACGCTGCTCGCGTATCAACTGGTTACGCTTGAGCGCCTTGGGCCAAACCGAAGCCGCCCTCAGGTGACAATCCAGGGCTACGCTTTTCTGAAAGCCCTCGGCCGAGTTCGCGCAAGGGAAGGTCAGGCTCGCCAGGCCTGCTTATGAGCGTATTGCTTTAGCTGGTAGTGACTGCGGACGTTGGCGCGCTTTCGGCTGCCAGGGTCACAATGCAGCCATCGTTTTCCAATCGATTCACGTCCCGTCGGAGCTCTCATCGGATGGCTCAGGTGGCGGGTCGTACTTAGGAGACGCAAGATGACTCAGTGGTCCCCCGAGCAATTCATGAAGGTCCAGATGGCAGGCATTGAAGCCCTGACCGGGCTGACCGGCAAGGCCTTTGAGGGCTTCGAAAAACTGCTGGAGCTGAATCTCCAAACGATGAAGACGGCGCTGGCTGATTCACGAGAAGGCGCAAGGAAAGCGCTCTCAGCCAAGGACCCGCAAGAACTGGTCGAATTGCAAATCGAACTATTTCAACCCGCAGCCGACAATGTCTTGGCGTATCGCCGTCAACTGTACGACATCCTCGCCGCCACCCGGGCGGAGTTCGAGAAGGTCGCCGAGGTCCAATACACGGCAGGCAAGCAGGGTCTGCAAGACTTCCTTGGAAGCGTGGTGAGCCAAACGCCAGCCGGCACGGCGGCGGCGCCGTTGGCTGCCTGGCAGGAGGCCGTCAACGCGACCACTACGCTCTATGAGTCGATGCAAACGACGGCAAAGCAGGCCGTGCAAGTGGCTGAGAGCAGCTTCAATACTGCTGCGCAGGTGGCCTCGAAAGGCATGCAACGTCGTGCGGCACAGGCCTCAAAGGCGGCTGCAAATTAAGTCGGCTTTGGCTCCTGGAAAGCCAGAAGAGGTGGAGCGCTGGAGGCGGCCATGTGCTTTGCACCGCCGCCGATCTCTCGCCTCCCCTGTGCCGCAGCGGGGCCACGAACCGCCGGCCTAGACTTCCTTCGTGTCGAATATCAGCATGTCAACGCCGGCCTGGGCAAAATTGGCCAGGTCGGCTGCTGCGGCGGCGCCCTCAGGCGAAGCCATTGCCTGCCGGAGCGCCGCCAGCGAATCGAAGCTCAGCACCGCAACCAGGTGAATCGGCGAATCGCCGGCTGGGCTTGCAACCGGGCCGCTGCTGACCTCGTAGCTTCGCAGGCCGGCGATCTTCTTGGCGATCGGAACATGGGTCGAGAAGTAATAGGAATCAAACGCCGCCGTGTCCGCAGGCTTCTTGTATAGCACCATCAGCTTTGCCATCGTGGTTCCTCCAAGCGTGAGTTAGATAGAGCCCGAGCTTGCCAGTGTAGCTTCCCTGCAGCGTGTGAACCCCATTTCCGTCAGGACACGTATCGTCCGGCGCGCTTGATGCACAGCGCGCACTGCGGATTGACCAGTGTCTTCATGCTACGATTTTCCTATCTAAATCGGAGGTCGTCATGACAATCGAAAGCTACCAGGGCTACATCGTCCGCGGCTTTGCCAAGCAGCTTGGCGACGGATCCTTCGAGGCATCCGGTGCAGTTGAGAAGGACGGCCGCATCGAGGAAGGATCGGATCCCTTGGGGTACTACCCCTCGTTTGAGCGTGCTGCGGCAGCCGGCATTGCCTGGGCGAAAGCGTGGGTAGATGATCACGGCTGAACCCCTCTGAAATCGACCGCCCAGATCCACGGATTGGCAGTCTACGCGCCGCCGCAGTTGATGCCGGATGGGGCGTTCTTTCGTCATGCTAGGATTCCTCCAAACGATGGGAGGTCGCCATGTCGAGCCATGCCTGGGTAGAAGAAGGGGAATACTACTGCCACTGCACGGTCTGGAAGACTAAATCCGGGACCTGGGAGGCATCGGTATTGTTCGAGCGAAGAATCGATCACGCAAACGAGTTTGTCCCAGGCTTGCGGCACAAGATCAAAGCCTCGTTCAGTAGCGAGGACGAGGCAATGACCGAGGCAATCGCTTACGCAAAGGCTTGCGTCGAGAACACCAAGACCGGCTTGTAGCCCCATGCGGCTACGCCGAAGCGTTTCGATTCCTTCACCGACTAGCTCGCCATCTCAGGCACGTTGACGACCGGTGCTGCCGTCATTGGCGCGGGTTGACGGCTACAGCTAGCCCCGCCCCCCGCGCTGTGGGACACGATTTCTTACAACCGGGGGAGGTGCCCGTCGGTATCCTTGCGGCAAATTCGCCAACTGCAAGCGCAGGTCACCATGAAATCCCTATTTGTGCTCACCGTAGCCACGGCAGCACTTCTCACCGGCTGCGCCATCGCTCCCTATGATGACGGCTACTACCACGGCGGTTACTCGCGTCCGATTTACGGCGGCGGTTACTCCGATTGGGACGGCGCGAGGTACTACGGCGGCAACCGAAAGTGGGGCGGTGACTGGGATCGGGGCTGGGACCGGGACGAGAAGCGAAACAGGGGCCGTGATTGGAGCGACCGTGACAACCGCGGCTGGAACCGTGGCGGAGATCAAGGCGAAAACCGCGGCGAGAAGCGTGGATGGAATCGCGGCGATGAGCGCGCGGAGAATCGCGGCCGGGACCGGCGAGGCGAGCGTGGCGAGGACCGGGGCAATGACCGTGGCGGTAACCGCGGTGATGACCGTGGGCGGAATCGTGATGCCGACGGTGGCAACGGTCGCGGCAGAGACCGCAACAAGGATTGATGCGCCAGCCGCTGACTTCTGCCCGCATCGCAGGGCAGGCCTGCGAGCACAGCTGCGACGCGCTGACCGATAGCCCTACCCGTTGACGGAAAGGTCTCTGGAGCTTGACTGAAGCGTCAGCTTACGAAGGAGTGGATACAAAGCCTTACAAGACGCACAAGCGCCGTGGTCAACCGTCACAACCTGCCGCCGTTACACGAGGTAACCAGCTTTAGGTTCTGCTCATACCAAACAGGGCGAGAACGCCCTAAGGTATTGGCAACATTCGACGGAACAGCATCATGCAGAAGATCTTGGCAGTTTGTGCAATCGCAGCCGCATCCGTGCTTGCGTCAGGCGCCGCCCAGGCAAGGGTAGACGTCGGAATTGGCATCGGTATTCCAGGTGTCGTAGTTGCAGCGCCTCCACCCCCGGTGTACTACGAGCCGGCCCCAGTTTACGTGGCTCCGCGCCCGGTGGTAGTGGCGCCAGGTTACTACGACGATTGGCAAGCACGCGCATGGCGTGAACAACAGTGGCGTGAGCGGCGGTGGAGGGAACGCGAGTGGAGAGAGCGCCATCGCGAGTGGCACCGTTGGCACGATGACGACTAGGACTTAGGCCGTCAGGTTCTACGCTAAGTCTGCCTTCCTGCGGGCCTGACCCGAGGCGCGGGCTTCCCTGCGGAAGCCCGCTTTTCGTCCACCCGTCTCAGAAGGTGGCCGGCGAATTCACCCACAGCACCCTGGCCACGACGTCGCCCACATTGCGGTAGCCATGCGGCACCTGGCTGGCGAACGTGAAGGCATCGCCCGGGCCGATCAGGTAGACGTCGTCGCCGAGCATCAGTTCGAGCTGTCCTTCTAGCACGTAGCCCACTTCCTCGCCCTGGTGCTCGATCTGCCCGTCGCTGGCCTCGCCGGGCCAGACGATGTGGATGTTGGCCTGCAGCAGGCCGCCACGCTTGGGCAGCACCACGCGTTCGAGCGCCACGCCGCCGGCCCGGATCACCGGGCGTTCACCATGCCGCAGGATCGGCGACTGGTTTGGCTCCTCGTCGCTGGTCAGCGCGCCGATATTGGTGTCCAGCGCTACGGCCAGCCGGTGCAGCGTGGTAAACGACGGGGTGGCCAGCCCGCGCTCAATCTTTGAAATCAGGCTTTCCGAGCAGCCCGCCTTCCCGGCGAGCTGCAGCAGCGTGTAGCCGGCCACCAGCCGGGCGTGGCGCAGCTTGACGCCAAGCGTCAGGGTGGCCGACTTGCTGTCGGCCGCTTCAGGAGGGTGGCGCTCGGTCTTTGCCATGCAGGCTCGGAATGGGTTGGACTTGGATCGGCCGCCAGGCGCCGTACGTCGATGTGTTCAGCGGCTGGCCAGTTCGGCGACAGTGTAAGCCAGTGCCTGGGCTCCAAGGAACAGATCGGCGCCTTCCGTATCTTCGGCGGCATTGTGGCTGATGCCCCCTTTGCTTGGCACGAAGATCATCGCCGTGGGGCAATGGTCGGCCAGGTACATGGCGTCGTGGAACGCGCCGGAGGTCAGCCGCATCGGCAGCGCGCGGCCGGCGTTGCCGCTGGCACGCGAGCAGGCGCGCTCGATGGTGCCCAGCATGGCCTCGGGGAAATGCGTCGGCTCGCGATGGAAGAAGCGCGTGACCGTGACCGCTTCGGGCGCATGTGCGTGCCTGACACACGCCGCGCGCAGTGCCGCTTCGGCGCGGTCAAGCGCGGCGTCGTCCAGGCAGCGCATATCGACCGTGAACGTGACGTGGCCGGGAATGGTGTTGACCGAGTTCGGCGCCACGCTCCAGCGGCCCAGCGTCAGGCGCAGTTCGGGAGTGCCGGGGGCGGCCGCATGGCGCGGCGCCAGCGCGTACAGGTCTTGCGCGATGGCCACGGCCGCGGCCATCGCATCGTGTCGTACCGCCATCGGCGTGGTGCCGGCATGGGCCATCGTACCCGTGCATTCCACGCGGAACCAGCGCACCGCCTGGATGCCGGTGACCACGCCCAGCGGCACATTTGCGCCTTCCAGCACCGGCCCCTGTTCGATGTGCAGTTCGACGCATGCCGCCATCGGCCGCGCCATCGGCACCCTGGTCACGTCATGGCTTTCCGCCAGCGCGGCATCGAGCGCCTCGCCGAAGCGAATGCCGGCCGCGTCAGTCACGTCGCGATAGCCTGCCAGCCGCGCGGGTTCGACGAAGGCGCTCGACCCCATCGCGCCGGGACCGAAGCGGCTGCCTTCCTCGTTGGTCCAGGACACGACCTCGATGGGGCGCAAGGTCTCAATGCCGGCCGCGTTAAGCGCGGCAATCACTTCCAGGCCGGCCAGCACGCCGTACGCGCCGTCGTACTTGCCGCCCACCGGCTGCGTATCGGCGTGGCTGCCGGTCAGCACCGGCGGCAGGTCTTCGCGGCCGGGGCGGCGGAAAAACAGGTTGCCGCAATCGTCGATGCCGACTGTGCAGCCCAGCGCGCGTGCCTGGTCGATCAGGTGGCGCCGGGCGGCCAGGTCGGTCGCGGTCAGCGTTTCGCGGGAAACGCCGCCGTCGTGGCGCAGGCCAAACCGGGCCAGGGCTGCCAGCGATGCGGCCAGCCGCCCGGCGCCCACATGATCCTGTGCGCGTTCTGCAATGGTTTGTGCGCTGGCGAAGGTGGGCGGGTTCGATACGGTCAATTTGATCTCCAGATATCAGGCAACGCTGGCGCCGAGCGCCTGCTCAAGGCGATGAGCCATGCCGAGCACGCGGGCATCGGCATGGCGCGGCCCCGTCACGGTCACGCCAACCGGCATGCCGGTGGCGCCGGTGCCCGTCGGTACATGGACGCATGGGGTGCCCAGCAGCGACCACATGCGGCAGAAAATCGGATCGCCGGTGGCGCCAAGGCCGGCAGGCGCTTCGCCTTCGGCGCTAGGGGCCAGCACGACGTCGAATTCGGCCATCGCCATGCTGAACGCCGTGCGGGCAGCTTCCGCGTGGGCCAGCGCGACATGGAAGCGCTGGCCGGTGACGGCGCGGCCCGCTTCGAGTTGGCGCGCGAAAGCCGCGCTGAAGCCTTCTGCGTGCTCGCGTGCTTCCGGCGCGAATGCGGCGAGTGCCTCGAATGCCATGATGTCCAGTTGGGCTTCAGTCAGCCCGTGGCAAGCCTGCGGCAGGTTGAAGTCGCGCACCGTGCCACCGATGCGTTCGAGCGCACGGATCGCGGTGTCCAGCGCGGCTTGGGTATCGGCACTGGCGCGTTCCCAATGCGGCGTGCGGCAAATGCCGATGCGCAGCGGCGCGTGGTGTAGCGTGGACGCATCCGCTACCGCGGCATCGCGCGCCAGGGTGCCGATGAAGAAGGCCGCGTCCTCCACGCGGCGGGCCAGCACGCCCACCGTATCCAGGCTCGGTGCCAGAGGCTTGATACCGGCCAGCGGCAGCGTGCCATGCGTGGGCTTGTAGCCCACCACGCCGCAATAGGCGGCCGGCCGGACTATCGATCCCGCAGTCTGTGTGCCGAAGGCCAGCGGCACCATGCCTGCGGCGACGGCGGCCGCCGATCCGCTCGACGAGCCGCCGGGGGTGCGGGGCCTGTCCGCCGGCGCGCGCGGGTTGCGGGTCGGGCCCGGCTGAAACGTGGCGAATTCGGTGGTGACGGTCTTGCCGACCACGACCGCGCCCGCCGACCGGGCCAGTGCCACCGCCGCCGCATCCACGCCCGGCCGATGTCCGGCGTATATCGGCGAACCATAAGTGGTCGGCATGTCGGCCGTATCCATCAGGTCCTTGACGCCAAGCGGCACGCCCGGCAACGCGCCTGACGCGCCGCCGGCGTCCAGCCGCCGCGCATGCGCCACGGCGGTGTCGCCACCCACGTGCTGCCAGGCCAGAATGCCTGGGTCTTGCGCCGCAATTCGTGCCAGCGCCGCACGGACCACCGCTTCGGCGCTCAGTTCGCGCCGGGACACCATCTGCGCCAGAGTGCGGACCGGAAGATCGAGGAAGTCGTCCATCGCATGTTCTCCGGATCAGCCGAAATAGGCTGCGCGAACCTCATCGTTCTCGCGCAGCGCCTGCGCGGTGCCCTGGGCCGCGACACGGCCCTGGCTCAGCACATAGCCCTGGTGTGAGATGGCCAGCGTCTGGCGCGCGTTCTGTTCCACCAGCAGTACCGTCATGCCCAGTTCGTTGATCTGCTGGATGACCTTGAAATTCTCCTTCACATAGAGCGGCGACAGGCCCAGCGACGGCTCGTCGATGACCAGCAGCCGCGGCTGCGCCATCAGTCCGCGCCCGATCGACACCATCGCCTGTTCGCCGCCGGACATGGTGCCGGCGAGCTGGCCCGCGCGCTCGCGCAGCCGGGGGAAGATCGTGTACACGCGCTCGATGCGCTCGCGCACCCTGGCCGGGTCCGCCTGAAGGAAGGCGCCCAGCGCAAGGTTTTCAGCCACCGTCATGCGCGGGAACACCTTGCGGCCTTCGGGAATGCAGGAGATGCCGCGTGCGATGATGTTGTGGGTCTTCTCGCCCGCGATGTCCGTGCCGTCCCACAGGATGCGTCCCTGGCGCGGCGGTGTCAGGCCCAGGATCGAGCGGATCAGCGTGCTCTTGCCGGCGCCGTTGGCGCCAAGGATGCATGTGATCTTGCCCGGCGGCACCTCGATCGAGACATCGTGCAGGACGTTGACCTTGTCATAGCCCGTGGTCAGCCCTTCCACGCGCAGTGTGCTGTCGCTCATGCGGCTTCCTCCCCCAGATAGGCGGTCTGCACGTCGGGATCGGCGGTAATCTCGGCGTAGGTTCCCTCGGCGATCTTCTTGCCGTAGTTCAGCACGATGCAGCGGTCGGTGATCCGCTCGATCACGTTCATCTCATGCTCGATCAGCACCACCGACAGGTCCTGCAGCTTGCCGCGCACCTGCAGGATGTCGTCCATCAGCTCGTGGGTCTCGTCATGCGTCATGCCAGCCGAAGGCTCGTCGAGGAGCAGCAGGCGAGGGCGGCTCATCAGGGCCCGGCAGACCTCGATGCGGCGGCGGTCGATCATCGTGAACGTTTCCACCGGCTCGAACAGGCGCGCCACCAGCGGCGGGCTGAAGCTGCCCAGCAGCTCGCGCACCGACTCCACGTAGCGCTCGTACTCGGCGCGGAACGCCTTGCGCCGGAACAGGTTGAAGACCAGCCCGTGCTGCATGTTCTGGTAATCGCCGATCACGATGTTGTCGAATACCGTCAGCGGCAGCGACAAGCGCGAACGCTGGAACGTCCGCGCCACGCCGCTGCGGTAGATCTGCTGTGGCGTCTTGCCGATGACGTTGTCGCTGTCATAAGTGATTGTCCCGGCGCTTGCCTTGTATAGCCCCGTCAGCACGTTGAAGAACGTGGTCTTGCCGGAGCCGTTGGGGCCGAGCAGGCCCAGGATCTCGCCACGGCGGATATCGAGCTGGAGGTTGTCCAGCGCGGTCAGGCCGCCAAAGCGCATGGTCAGGTCGCGCACCTGGATCATCGCGTCGCTCATTGCGCATCCTCCCGGGGAAAGAACAGGCGGGTCTTGCGCGGCATCAGGCCGTCCGGGCGGAACAGCAGGATGGCGATCACCAGCGCCGCGTAGAACAGGAAGCGGTATTCCTGGATGAACTGCAGCTTTTCGGGCAGCACCAGCACGATGATGGCCGCTGGCACCAGGCCCACCACGTTGCCAAGGCCGCCCAGGATCACGATCGACAGCATCAGCAGCGAGTCGGCGAAGGTGAAGTTGTTGGGCGCCACGAACGCAGTGACCATGCCGTAGACACTGCCCGCGATGCCGGCGAAGAAGTTGCCGAGCATGAACGCAATCACCTTCCACCGGGCGATGTGCAGGCCGAACGCGGCGGCGGCGGTCTCGTCGGTGCGCACCACGTCCATCGCCAGGCCTACCCACGAGCGCTCCAGCGCCTTGACCACGGCAAACGTGCCCGCACAGATCAGCAGGCTCAGCAGCGCATAGCTGGCGTAGAACGACACGTCCACGCCGAACAGTGTCGCGCCCTCATTGAACGCGAAGCCGAACAGCGTCATCCCGGGAACCTGCAGGCCCTGCGGCCCGCCCAGCACGTCGTTGACTTCAAGGAAGGTCTTGAACAGGATGCCGAACGCGATGGTCACCAGCGCCGCATAGTGGCCGCGCGTGCGCAGCACGGGCGCAACCAGCACCGAGCCGATCACGGCCGCTGCCACGCCAGACAGCACGATCACCAGCACGTGAGGAATGCCCGTGTGCGCGGCCAGCACGGCCGTGGTGTAGGCGCCGATGCCAAAGAACGCCGCGCCCGCGAAGTTGGACACGCCGGAAAACCCGAACTGGACTGTCAGCCCCAGGCAGGCGGTGGTGTAAAGCAGCACGGCGCACAGCATCAGCAGGACGAAATGGCTCTCGTGGAACAGCGCGATCAGCGCGAGCGTGCCGGCCAGCGCCCATAACCTGGACTGGCCCGGTCGCCGCACTGCCGCCTGCTCCACGGCCTGCGTCAGGCCCAGCCGGCCTGCGGCAAACACCGCAGCCCCGGCCAGTGCCAGCAGCACGGCCACCGCCAGTTGCGATTCCGCATGCAGGAAGCCGTAGAGATAGGCCACCATGGCGATGGCCGCGATGGCCAGCACCATGGCCGGGCGCCGCTGCGGGCCGTCGGCTGTGGCGCCGGGGGCCGCAGGCAGCGGCTTCGAGACGTTGTCAGACACGTTCACTGGCTTTCTCCGCGATGAGTCCGGTCGGCTTCCAGGCCATCAGCACGATGACCACGGCAAAGGCGAATACGTCCTTGTAGGCGCTCGGGATGTCGGGCACCAGGGCCGGCAGCATGGCACTGCCCAGCACCTGCAGCGCCGCAAACAGGAAGCCGCCGAGGATGGCGCCGTAGATATTGCCGAGCCCGCCAAGGATGGCAGCGGCAAAGCCGATCACTCCCAGCAGCAGCCCGACGTTGAAGTTGATCTCGTTGTAGTAGAGGCCGTTCATCACGCCCGCCAGTGCCGCCATGGCGGACCCCAGCGCAAATGTGACCAGTACCACCACCTCGAAGTTGATGCCCATCAGCCGGGCCGTTTCGCCATCCTGGGCCACGGCACGAATGGCCATGCCAAAGCGCGTGCGGGTGATCAGCAGATGCACGCCGAGGATGATGGCCACGCCGGCGGCCAGCAGGATCAGGTTGTCCGCGCGGATGGAGAGCGCGCCGATGGTGAACTCGCCAGCGGGCAGCAGCGCGGGAAACGGCTTCGGGTTCGAGCCGTCCGGGTAGAACAGCCGGACCGCCTCACGCAGCACGGTGCCCAGCATCAGCGTGGCCAGCAGCGTGTTCAGCGGTGGCGCACGGCGCAGCGGCAGGATCAGGACGCGGGCGATGCCGGCGCCCAGCAGGCCGGTCACCGTCACCGCGCACACCACGATGGCCAGCAGCTGCAGCCACGGGGAATCCACGTGCATCGCCACCACGCCGGCTGATGCCGCCAGCCCGGCAAACGCGCCCACCATCAGCACATCGCCATGAGAAAACTTGATCACGTCGAGCACACCGAAGAACAGCGTGAACCCGACCGCCACCATGGCGTAGATCATCCCGAGCATCAGCCCGTTAAAGACGTACTGCCCTAATACACTCATTGGTATCCCCCGAATTCCGGATGCCCAGGCAGGCGGGCGCGGGGCCGGGCGGGGGGCAGGAGCGCCCCGAACCCGGCCGCCATGCTTACAGGCCGGTCAGCTTCTTCTTGCCCTTGCCGTAGGTGCTGTCTTCCCAGATCACCCACTTGCCGTCTTCCACCACATACTTGGTGATCAGCGGCACCACGTTCTGGCCGTGGTCGTCGAAGGTGACCTTGCCGATGATGGTGTTCACGTCCCTGGTGCCGTTCAGCACATCACGCACCTTCTTGCGGTCCGGTCCCACCTTTTCCACGGCGTCCATGATCAAATTGGCCGCGGCAAACGCAAACGGGCCATACGCTTCGGGCGGTTCACCGTATTTCTGCTGCGTGTAGCGTTCCATGAAGAACTGGCCGCCCGCCAGCTTCTCCACCGGCGCGCCTTCGATGAACGCCAGCGAACCTTCCGACAGCGGTTTGCCCACGCCTTCGATATAGGCATCGGACTTGATGCCCGACGTGCCTTCGAACTGGGCCTTGATGCCGAGCTTGTCCATCTGCGTGCGGATGCGCACGCCCAGCGGCGTGAGGCCGCCGAAATACACCACGTCGGGCTTCAGTTCGCGGATCTTGGTCAGCTCCGTGGTGAAGTCCTGCTGATCGGCTGTCACGCCGAACGTGCCGACGATGGTGCCGCCATCCTTCTTCAGGAACTCGCTGAAATACTTGTTGTGGCCCTTGCCGTAGTCGGTGGTGTCATGGATGATCGCCCACTTCTTGTAGCCCAGCCCGGTCATGAATTTGGCCGCCACTTCGCTCTGGTTGATCATCGTGCCGTTGACGCGATGGATCTCCTTGAACTTGTTGCCGTAGGTGACCTCGGGCAGCACGGCGCCCCACACGACGGCGGGCATGCCGAAGCGGCTGTAGACGCCCACTGTGCCCATGGCCACGGCAGAGCAGAAGTGCGTCACGCCGGCAACGATGGACTTGTCCGCCGCTATCTTGGTCGCCACCTGCACGCCGACGTTCGGCCGGCATTCGTCGTCCTGTACCACCAGTTCATAGGTGTACCTGGCCTTCGGGTCCGCATTGCGCAAGCGCACGGCCAGGTCCGCGGAATTGCGTCCGCCCAGGCCGATCGACGACACGCCACCGGTCAGCGGACCGACAAAGGCAATCTTGACGACATCCTTGGCCTGCGCCGGTGCTGCCGTCAGGACCATTCCGGTCGCAGCGGCTGCGATGGCGGCGGCTACTGCAGTGTGTTTCTTGCGCACTCTCTTCCCCCTGGGTTGCATGAACAAATTGGACGGACCGCTGCGCGGCGTCACGGACCCGAACCGATGCAAGGCGCCTGCGGACGCCCGGGAAAGCTTGGAAAGCTGCCTGCACCATCTTCAAGTCACTTGAATACTATGCAACAGACATGCCAACCTTCAACGAGCGAAAACCCGTAGCTTGAATGGGGGCTGGGAAAATGAGGGGGGGCCGTGCTCAATCTGGCGCATGGGCGCACGGTTGCGGTGCGCCGCAGAGCAAACAAGGGAAGAAACAAATGGTGGGACTAAGGTGCTGCGTGCATCTGAAAAATTCGCCATCGGCGCGTCGGGGGGCTCTCAATGCCACCTTTTCGCCACTGGCATCGGCATGACATGGGTTCACGAGCATCCTCATTACCCGGATATTCATCACGGCACTTACATCCATCAAATCCAGACTCCAACGCGGAGAGCTGTTGAAGCCGCACCGTGCACTGGCGACTGCCGAACGGCACGTATGGCACGTATGGCACGAGGTGGACGGCCATTGTCATCTTGGATGCACATGCCAAGGCCAATGTCTTTGTCTCCACTCTGTAACAATATTTCCGACTTGCGCTAGCCGGCAATTCTCCCACCGCCACATTTCCGAAAAGAATCAACGAACTAGCTTTGTTGGCACCGATCTCGCTTCGCTTCCCGGATCAATTCGCTATTCCGGGGAGACCGTCGGGCGTGCGCCGGCGACGCCGGTGCGCACTCAAGTTGGCAGTGAAGCTGCCGCCCGAAGGGAGCATTGGATGGACCCGGACCAGACCAAGAATGTCGTCCCGGGCGCTTCCCGCCTTTGCCACGCTGGCGGGATGTTCCGCCCGCGCAGGGGTCAGCCAAATGCGCCACAGAATTCAGCGCAGGGAGGGCGCCACGAGTACCTTGGTTGAAACAGCTTTTTATGGTCGGGGGTAGCTGCTGGCTGCAGACCTCGAACTATATTCCTGAACAGATGGCCTCAAAGGAGGTCGTATGAAGAACCGTCATAAGGCCCTGTCACTAGCGGTGACAGGCACATGCTCATTCTGGCTTATCGCCACTCCGGTCGGTACCGTTCTGGCGGCGGATGGATGTCCTGCCGCCGGTCCGGCGGTATGCGGAGAAAAGAGTGGTTTGATTCCGATTCACAAGGACTTTATCCACACCTCCCTGATATGGAATAAGAAGTACGCGGAATGTCCGAAGATGCTGATCTGGATGCGGCCGTCGGAATACAAGCCGAAGCACTATCTCAATCCGCCGGTGCAGGGCGGTGGCTTCCCGGGATTCAACCAGAAGTACATCGAGCTGGTACAAGGCGGTTTCGGGCTCGGGCAGCTCGACGAAAGCGGCTGGTCGCGCTACAGCTCTGACCTCGAGCGAGAAAACACCCAGATCGTCGATGTCTGTGGACTGCAGTCCTTGATCAATGCCGGCACATTCACCAAGACGGCAGTTGCCGATCTGACCAGCGCGGACATCAGCTATACCGACCCGTTCTTTTCGGACGCCGGTTTTTCCAGGGGACTGGGATATAACCTGTTCTGTACTGGCCACGTCGCCGGCATTGATGGCCGCATCTACGTAGTCGGGCTGCATGACAAGGGTGGCAACAATGGCGGCAGGAAAGTCAATATATTCGACCCCAAGACCGAGCAATGGGTATTCAGGCCTGTCCCTTGCGTCAGATCCGGCTTTGAATCGGACCCGACCGGCGTCTTGTCACATTGCGATCCGCTGAAGGAGGACAACACCGATCCACCGATTTCCTCGGATATGGAGTACCAACGCTGGTACCCGACCGCCGTGACCCTGCCCGATGGCAAGATCCTGATCCTGTCCGGCTCGGACCAGAATACCGCCGTGGGGCCGGCCAATGCGAGTGCCACCAAGGTGCGCCAGGCAGTCCCGGAATTATATGACCCCAAGACGGATTCGACGGTTGCACTAAAGAACGCGCAGAAGCTGCTGCCAATGTATCCCCGCGCCTTTGTCGTCCAGACCGGCCCTGGCGAGAACGACTGGAAGGTCGCGGTAACATCCGAAGTCGTACCGCCCCTGCCAGGAGAACCGGGCGGGCTCAGTATCCGGGGATATGATCCTTTCTTCTACAGCGGCAAGACCTACCTGTTCGATGTCCAGGCGGCGCTGGCCGATCCACTGATCGCCACGCAGGCACAGAACCATTGGGCATATGTCGATACGGCGCAGAACGCCCACGACAGTGGCGCCGGGGTCATCATGGTGACGATCAATGCCGATGGCACATGGTCACAGGATGTGTTCCTTTTCGGCGGATCGAATGGCGGCAACACACCGGCCGCAGCGACGGCAGAAACGATCAATTTCTCCAGTGCGGCACCAAAATGGAGGCCCCTCGCCAACCTGGCACTGCCCGCCACGCAGAATAATGTGGTGGCCCTGCCGGATGGGAAACTGCTGGTCGTTGGTGGTGCCGATGGAAACGTGAACAGCCTTGCCTATCAGATGTTCAATCCGGCCGACGGCAGCAGGACCGACGTGGTCACGTCGCCGGTGCCCCGGCATGACCATTCCACTGCGCTACTGATGCCAAATGGTGGTGTATGGGTGATGGGAGGCAACCGGGTCAACCTGATACCGGGATCACCCCAGACTCCCCAGACCCAGGCGCAGCGGGACGCCGCAGTTCCGGTCCTTGAATTCTACAAGCCGCCTTATTTCTTCAAAGGAGCGAAGCCGGTCATCAATAACAGCCCGAACAGTATCCACTACGGCAATACCTTCAAGCTGGACGTCTCCGCCGCCGAGGTCGAATCGGTTGCGCTGGTGCGTACGGGGCCGGTCACTCACAACTGGACTTGGGGAAACCGATACGTGAAGCTCCCGGTCCGGGTTCAGAACGATGGCAAACTGGATGTCACTGCTCCGCCGCTGCCAGGGCTTGCGATTGCCGGCGACTACCTGCTCTTCGCCGTTGGCAAGAATGGGACCGTCAGCGAAGGGCGACATGTGCTGCTAAAGTCCAAAGGCGACCCTGCGAACGATTAGTCTTGGCAGACACTGGCCCACCGCCGAACGGGTCGGCCCTTGCCAGCTTACCTGCAATTTGCGATCGTCTGGAAACCTGGCCGACACCCCGCATCGGCCAGTCCTGCGGCAACCGCCATGCGCTACTGGTCTGCCTTCGCCCCCGAGCGCCGCACGATTTCCGCCCATTTCCTGCCTTCGGAAGCGTTGTAGCGGGCAAAGTCGCCGGGTGAAGAGCCGACCGGCTCGGCGCCCATGTCGGCATATTGCTGCCGCACATCGGGCCGCTTCAGCGCGCTGGCCGCATGCGCGGCCAGCTTTTCCACGACCGGGGCCGGCGTGCCGCGCGGCGCCCACAGGCCGTACCAGGTGCTGATGTCGAAGCCGGGCAGGCCGGACTCGGCGACGGTGGGCACGTTTGGCAGCGCGCTCGCGCGGCGCGCGGTGGTCACGGCAACGGCACGCAGCTTGCCGGACTTGATGAAGGGCATCGCCGACGGCATGGAATCAAACATCAGCTGGATCTGGCCGCCCATCAGGTCTGTCAGCGCCGGCGCGCTGCCCTTGTACGGCACATGCTGCATCGGCACCTTTGCTGCCAGCTTGAACGATTCGCCGGCCAGGTGCTGGGCCGAGGCATTGCCCGCCGAGCCGAAGTTGAGCGCACCGCCCTGACTATTTGCGTAGGCGATCAGGTCCTGCACAGTCTTTACCGGCGATGCGTTGTTGACCACCAGCACCAGCGGCACGTCGGCCAGCTGCGTGACGGGAACGAAGTCCTTGAATGAGTCATAGCGCATCTTCGGCTGGATGCTGGGGTTGATCACATGCAGCGAGGCATTGGCCAGGATGGTGTAGCCGTCGGCGGGCGCGCGCGCCACGGCTTCGGCGCCGATCATGCCACTGGCGCCGGGTTTGTTGTCGACCACCACGCTCTGGCCCAGGCTCTCGCCCATCTTGACCGCGACCACGCGCGCGAGCAGGTCGGTCGGTCCGCCGGCGGGGTAGGGCAGCACCATGCGCACGGGATGCAGCGGGAAGTCCTGCGCGACGGCGGCAGCCGGCAGCGCGGCAGCGGCTGCCGCAAGCATCAGTGCGGCGCGCAGCCGCGGCCACGCAGGAAGTCGTTTCTGGTATCGGGTGTTCACGTCTCTGTCTCCTTGATTTTTATCGCTACCTTGCCCACCACCTGGCGGGATTCCAGCGCGGCCAGGGCGTCGCCCAGGCCGGTGATCGGATAGACCGCGGATACGGTCGGCTCCAGCTTGCCCCGCGCGGCCCAATCGAACAGCGTCGCCATGACTTCCTGCAGCGCGGCCGCATGCTCGGCCCGTTCGTTGGCGGGCGTCCAGCCGATGTAGCGGCCAAAGAAGAACCCGTGCAGCGTGAGGTTCTTGACCAGCAGCAGGTTGACCGGAGCCTGCGGGATGGTGCCGCTGGCAAAGCCGATGCTGAGGATGCGAGCGTTCGCCGCCGCAGCGCGCAGCGCCTGGTTGAACAGGTCACCGCCGACCGGGTCCACCACCACATCCGCGCCACGGCCGTCCGTCAGCGCCTTGACCGATGCGG
The DNA here is from genome assembly GCF_059419025.1 of Cupriavidus sp. GW821-FHT07C08. Classification (NCBI taxonomy): domain Bacteria; kingdom Pseudomonadati; phylum Pseudomonadota; class Betaproteobacteria; order Burkholderiales; family Burkholderiaceae; genus Cupriavidus; species Cupriavidus sp. GW821-FHT07C08. Next base: position 182,164 of record NZ_JBWKQZ010000008.1, on the reverse strand, counting down.
CCAGGTCCGCCGGGGCCAGCGCGTGCGTGGCGCCGCGCCGCAGCGCGTCGGCACGCTTGGCCTCGGTGCTGGCGCAGGCGATGACCGTGGCGCCGAGCTGGCGCGCAATCTCCACGGCGGCCAGCCCGACACCGGCCCCGGCGCCAAGCACCAGCACCGTGTCCTCCGGGCGCAGCGCACAGCGCCACACCAGCCCGCAATACGCCGTGCCATAGGAAATCGGGATCGGCAGCGCAGCCTTTGGCGGCAGCGCGTCCGGGACGCGGTAGACGGTGTACTCGGGCACGGTGACCTGCTCGGCAAAGCAGCCCCAGTCCGCGATCGCCACCACCCGGTCGCCGGAACGCAGCCGCGTGACCGCGTCACCGCAGGCCACCACGCGGCCGACCGCTTCGGTGCCGGGCACGAAGGGCAACGGGGGGCGCCGCTGGTACTGGCCGGCGATCATCAGGCCGGTGGCATGGCTGACGCTGGCGTACTCGACGGCAATCGTGACCGCATGCGCGTCGGCCAGCGCCGGTTCCGGAATGGTCTGCAGCGCCACGTCCTGCACGCCGCCGAACTGCTTGCAGACAAGCGCCTTCATTGCACACCTGCCTTGGCCGCCGGGGCCGTCGCCTGTCGCACCACACCCTGCTGCAGCCATGCGTCGATGGCCTGCTGGCCGAAGCCGGCCTCGCGCAGGACCTGCACGGTATGTTCGCCGTTGGCCGGCGCCGGGCCGGCTGGCCGGCGCATGTCGCGCGCCGGGATGCCGGCGAAGGGAAGCGGTCCGAGCCCCGGCTGCGCGATCGTCTGGAAGGTCTGCTGGTGTGCGGCCTGCGGGTGCGCCAGCACGTCGTCATAGCTGCGCACCGGGGCATGCAGCACGTCATGCCGGCTGAGGATGTCTTGCCATTGCGCGGTCGTGCGCGTGGCGATCTGCTCGGCCACCTGCTGGTTCAGCAGCCCGGCGTGGGCCATGCGCGCGGCGTTGTCGGCGAAGCGCGGGTCTTCCAGCCAGCCGGTGCGGTCCAGCGCATGGCATAGCTTGGCGAACTGCGCGTTGTTCAGCGCCAGCAGCGTCACGCTGCCGTCGCTGCTGGCATAGACGCCATTGGGCGCGCTCACCGGCCCGGCGGCCGCCGGGCCACCGATCGCATGCTCGAGCAGGTTGTTGGCCTGCAGCGCACAACAAGCATCGAACAGGTTCAGCTCGACATGGCCGCCGCGCCCGCTGCGAAAGCGCCGGCACAGTGCCGCGGCGCAGGCCTGGGCGGCATAGAGGCCGGTGGCGGCGTCGGCCAGCAGCATGCCGATGCGGCGCGCGCCACCGTCGGCGGCACGGTTGGCGAACATCAGCCCGGAGTCGGCCTGCATCACCGAGTCCGAAGCCGGATAGTCGGCATAGGGACCATCCGGGCCATAGCCGCTGATCGACACATAGACCAGCGCGGGCCGTTGCGCGGCCAGTGCCGCATAGCCCACGCCCAGCCGTTCCGCCACCTGCGGGCGGAAGTTCTGCACGACGATGTCGGCCTGCAGCGCAAGGCCGAGCAGCACTTCCTTGCCGGCGTCGGTGGTGGCGTCGATGCAGACGCTGCGCTTGCCGGCGTTATAGGCAATCGTCAGCGCGCTGGTCTCGCCGCGCACGACCCCGACCTTGCGGCCCCAGTCGCCCGCGGGCGGCTCGACCTTGACGATTTCCGCGCCTTGCTGCCACAGGATGTGCGCGCAGTATGGGCCGGCAATGCCCTGGCTGATGTCCAGCACGCGCAGGCCGGTGAAGGGCAGGTCGGTGTCGGACAGGTCGGAAGCGGGCAGTGCGGACATGGGATTCGAAGGGTGGATAAGCAGGAGGTTTATGCTAGGGTTGGCTTCCTGACAGGACAATCCCTCGATTTGTGCCTACGGTGTTGACTCATGATTGACAATAATTTCGATCTCAACCTGGTGCGGCTCTTCGTCACCATGGTCGAGTCGCGCACGCTGACCGCCGCCGCCGAGCGCAGCGGCATGACCCGCTCCAACGTATCGCGCCGCCTGAAATTGCTGGAGCAGCACCTGGGAGCTCAGTTGATGCGCCGCACCACGCGCCATGTCGAACTGACCGAAGCGGGCCAGTTGCTGTACGCGCATGGGTTGCGCATGCTGGACGAACTGCAGTCGGCCAATACCTCGATCGACAGCCTTGGCCAGGTGGTGCGCGGCGACGTGCGTATCCGCCTGCCCACGGGACTGGGTCATCTCTACCTGACGCCATTGCTGCTGGAATTCGCGCGCAACTACCCGCAGATTTCGCTGCGCGTCGTCATCAACGACAACATTGGCGACCTGATCCCGGCCGAGGTCGACATGGCGCTGAAGATCACCTCGCAGCCGCCCGATGACCACGTGGCGCGGCGCATCTGCGATGTCGGCTGGTGCCTGTGCGCGTCGGCATCGTTCCTGGACAGTCACGGGCCGATCCGGACCGTGGCCGACCTGGAGCGCTGCGACATGATTGCCCCGGCATCGCTGGGGCGCCGCTTTACGCTGAAGGTATGGTTGGCGGGCACGCCGATGACGTTGCGCGTGTCGCCCCGGATCCAGTCAGGCGACTATCCGTTCCTGTTTGAGTCGGTGATGGGCGGGCTGGGCGTGGCACTGCTGCCGCGCTATGCGGTCTGGCGGCAACTGCAGTCCGGACAAATGCGCGAGGCACTGGCCGAGTGCGAAGCCGAAGGCGTGGGCGACAGCGTCTACATGCTGACCGCGCCAAACCGCTATCCGACGCTGGCAACGCGGACGCTGATGGACTTTATCCGCCTGCACCTGGAGCGGCAGGCAGAGAACTGGGGGCGCCGCAACCTGCCTGCGGCATCGGCCAATGAAAGCAACGCCGCCCCAGCGTCTTGACCGATGGGGCGGCATGGCGGGCGCAGCGATTACTTCTCCTGCATCCTGGCGGCCTTGACGATCTCGCCCAGCCGCTTGCGCTCCGCATCGACAAACTTCACGAAGTCAGCACGTGTGCCGCCGACCGGCTCGATGCCCACGGCCTTCAGCTTGGCGGCGGCGGCCGGGTCCTTCATGGCCTTGTCCACCGCGGCGGCTACCTTGTCCAGGATCGCGTCGGGCGTCCCCTTGGGTGCATGGACGCCGGCCCAATGCGCGATCTGCAGTTCCGGGAAACCTTGCTCCACGGCGGTGGAGAGTTGCGGGTAGGCCGAGATGCGTTGCGTCCAGGTGGTGGCCAGCGCCTTGAACTTGCCGTCATGCAGGATATGCGGAAGGGCGATGATGCTGGCCTCGGAGGTTCCTTCCACCTGGCCGCCCAGCACTGCCGTAGTGCTTTCCGACCCGCTCTTGTAAGGCACCGGCTGCAGTTTCGCGCCGTACTTCACATTCAGGATCTCCGCCACGAAGTGCGGGGTGCTGCCGGTTCCCGCGGTCGCGAAGTTGAAACCTTTCCCCTTCTTTGACGCTTCGACGAAGTCGCGCAGATCCTTGTAGGGCGCGTTCTTCGGCACCACGATGACTGAGGGCGCAAGGCCGATCATGGCCACGGGGACCAGCGCGTCATCCTTGAACGGCATGGACTTCTTGATCATGCTGTTGGAGATGACGCCGGCTGCGCTGATCAGGAAGGTGTAGCCATCCGGCGCGCTCTTGGCCACGATGTCGGCGCCCACGGTGCCGCCCGCGCCGGGCCGGTTCTCGATCAGCACGGTCTGGCCCAGCGCCTTGGTGGCGCCCTCGGACGCGGCGCGCGCCATCAGGTCATTGGCGCCGCCGGCGGCAAAGGGCACGACAAAGCGGATCGTCTTGCTCGGCCATTGCTCTTGTGCGCAAGCTGGTGTAGCCGCGATAACGCTTACCGTCGCCAACAGGCCCAGGGTGAATCGGCTCTTTATGGTCAAGGCATGTCTCCGTCCGTGGATGTTGATATGGGCTGGTGAGTGCTACGAGAACCAGTCCATGCCGTGCTCGCGAATGAATGCTGTGGCGACCTGCATTTTACCGGCGCGGCGCCGAGCAGGCGGCCTGCACTGGCAATTGTGGCAACTACAATCAAGCGGGAACTAGCGCAGATAGGAGCGTGTCATGGCTGCATACCTGATTGCCGACGTTGACGTCACGGACCCCGCCGTTTTTGAAGAGTACAAACGAGACGTACCTGCTACCGAGGTGCGATATGGAGGGAAGTATCTGGGCCGTGGCGGTCCAACCAAAGTTCTCGAAGGAGACTGGCAACCGCATCGTCTCGTCATCGTCGAGTTCCCGGACATGGATGCCTTGATGGCCTGGTATGACTCGCCAGAGTATGCCCGCCTCAAGGCGATTCGGGAAAGGTGTGCGACAACAAGGATTATCGCGCTGGAAGGGGTCGCGGCCGTCACCGTCTAGGAAATCGGCGCAAGCGTTGCCGGCGTCTGGCTCCGACCGGGTCGGCCTGGTCAGCGGGTTCCTGTTCGCGCGGCCGCGTGCGGGTGCTGTCTGATTCGGTCCGTGGCGACGCAACCGCGGGCCCGCCGCCCTTCACGCTGCGCCCAGGCGCTTCGCATTTGCCATCGCACGGCCGTGGATCGGCGCGAGGATCTGCTGCATCAGGTTTGTCGCCAGGTCTGCCAGCTTCAGCGGGTTGCCGGGGAACCCGGCGGCCAATTGCAGAAGGTCGGCCTGGTGTTCGAACCATTGCGCGGCGGATCGACTGGACGCCAGCGTCGCCGCGGCCGCGGATGTCGCCCAGAGATGCTCGCTGGTGTCCTTTGCAAGGGCCATGGTCAGGTTGATCCATCCCGAACCCATCGCAAGCAACGATTCCGATGCGGCCTCCCCCTTCTCAATGCTCATCAGGCTGAATTCGCGCTGGTCCTGCTCGTCAGGCGCCGGACCGGCGATCGCCATGCGCGTGGTGCGGATGCTGACGACATGTATTGCCGCCTGGAGCAGTTCGCACATTTCAGTGAAGAGGCGGGAGGAGTTTGTTGCAGAAGCGTCGAGGACAGGCTGCGGAATAACGGAGGAGGGCACGCGGGTTTTCCTTCGGCATCCGATGAAAACGGACACCTGGCAAATTCTTGGGAGGCGAGCGGCGTCTGGATCGCTTTTCGAAGGCGCGTCCGGCCGGCATGCCTCCAGCATAGGTGCATTTATGTTGCATTGCACCATTTCTTTTGGTTTTCTGCGCTGGGTGGGCACGACACGGCACGGCAGGACTTGGCGCCTCAACTCCCGCAAGCGTGAATCAGGAACTCCCTCAGGGCATCCGCCGGCTTGCCCAGCTTGCGCCCGGGCTGCCACAGCATGCCGACCTCCATGTCCGGCACCGCATTGGCAATCGGCCGGGCCTCGATCTGCTTTCCCTCCAGTGACCAGGGGCGATACACCATGTCGGACAGCACGGTGACGCCGAAGCCATGCGCCACCAGCCCGCGCAGGGCCTCCATCGAGCCGGTCCGGAATGCGACCTTGGGTGCGAGCCGGTGGCTGCGCCAGTAACGCAGGGTGGATTCCTCGGCCTCGTCCACGGTGATGAGGATATACGGATAGGCCGCAATATCGCGCAGCGAAGGCCGCTCCACGGCCAGCAGCGGATGGCTGGACGAGGTCCACAGCTGGCGCCGGGAACGCATCAGCGTATGACGCTGGAAGCGCTGGGGCCGCTCCAGGTTCGACAGCAGCGCGATGCCCAGCTCGATCTCCCCCGCCAGCACGGCCCGCTCGATATCCGGCCGGTCCATGTCGAGCAGATCCAGTTCGATGTCCGGATAGTTGGTGCGAAAGCGCGCCAGCAGCCCCGGCAGGAAGTAGCCCAGCACCGTGTAGGAGGCGGCCAGGCGCACGCTGCCCTGCAACCCGTGCACCTGGAAGCGCGGCTCGCGCAGCGCATCCTCGACCGAATCCAGGATCTGGCGGGCGTGTTGGAAGAAGAGGTGGCCTTCTGCCGTCAGCGTCACACCATGGGGCCGGCGCTCGAACAGGCGTACGGCCAGGCGCTGCTCAAGCGCCAGCACGGCATTGGTGATGGCCGACTGCGAGACATGCTCGGCGGTCGCGGCCATCGAGAATTGCCCGGTCTCCGCGGCCGCGACGAAATAGCGGAACTGCCTCAGCGTGACTTCCTTGGCCAGTCTTTCCGAGCCTTCGCGCACCTTGAACATGGGGGTCTCCGAGGTATCCGTTATGCAGATATCAGGTGTTGGAATTCATGATTTTACGATGACGGCACGGATTTCTAAACTGCTGCGGATACAAGAGAACAAGCACGGAGACTGAGAATCGTGAATGCCCCGCTGAATCCCGCCTTGATCGAAGCCCTGGCCAGCGCCAGCCTGGACGACAAGTACACCCTGGAGCAGGGCCGCGTCTACATGAGCGGCGTGCAGGCCCTGGTCCGCCTGCCCATGCTGCAGAAGGCGCGCGACCGCGCCGCCGGCCTCAACACTGCCGGGTTTATCTCGGGCTATCGCGGCTCGCCGCTGGGCGGCGTGGACCAGGCGCTGTGGAAGGCCAAGCAGCACCTGGCGGCCAGCGACGTGGTGTTCCAGCCCGGCGTAAACGAAGACCTTGCCGCGACCGCGGTCTGGGGCAGCCAGCAGGTCAATCTGTTCCCCGGCGCCACGCGCGACGGCGTGTTCTCGATGTGGTATGGCAAGGGACCGGGCGTGGACCGGTCCATCGACGTGCTCAAGCACGCCAATTCGGCCGGCTCGTCGCGCCATGGCGGCGTGCTGCTGCTGGCCGGCGACGACCATGCCGCCAAGTCCTCCACCGTGGCGCACCAGTCGGAACACGTGCTGCAGGCTGCCGGCATCCCGGTGCTGTACCCCGCCAATGTGCAGGAGTACCTCGACTACGGCCTGCATGGCTGGGCCATGAGCCGGTATTCCGGCCTGTGGGTGGCGATGAAGTGCGTCACCGACGTGGTGGAGTCGACCGCCTCGGTCGAGATCGATCCCGAGCGCGTGCAGATCGCGCTGCCGGAGGACTTTGTCGTGCCGCAGGGCGGCCTCAATATCCGCTGGCCCGATTCCCCGCTGGAGCAGGAAGCGCGGCTGCTTGACCACAAGTGGTATGCGGCGCTGGCCTATGTGCGGGCCAACCGGCTTAATCGCGTCGTGCTCGATTCGCCGAACGCGCGCTTCGGCATCATGACCGCCGGCAAGGCGTATCTGGACGTGCGCCAGGCGCTCGCAGACCTGGGCCTGGACGATGACACCTGCGCCCGCATCGGCATTCGCGTCTACAAGGTGGGTTGCGTGTGGCCGCTGGAGGCGCACGGCGCCCGTGAGTTCGCCACCGGCCTGGAAGAGATCCTGGTGGTGGAAGAAAAGCGCCAGATCCTCGAATACGCGCTCAAGGAAGAGCTGTACAACTGGCGCGAGGATGTGCGGCCCAAGGTCTTCGGCAAGTTCGACCAGCGTGGCAACGATGGCGGCGAGTGGTCGGTGCCGCGTGGCAACTGGCTGCTGCCGGCGCACTATGAATTGTCGCCGGCGCTGATCGCCAAGGCCATCGCCCGCCGGCTGGAGCGCTTCGACCTGCCGGAAGCGGTGCGCGCACGCATTGCCGCGCGCGTGGCGCTGATCGAGGCCAAGGAGCGCGAGGCAGCGCAGCCGCGCATCGCGGTGGAGCGCAAGCCCTGGTTCTGCTCAGGGTGCCCGCACAATACGTCCACGCGCGTGCCGGAAGGCTCGCGTGCGCTGGCCGGCATCGGGTGCCACTACATGACCCTGTGGATGGACCGCAATACCGACACCTTCAGCCAGATGGGCGGCGAGGGCGTGGCCTGGACCGGCCAGATGCATTTCACCGGTGACAAGCACGTGTTTGCCAACCTGGGCGACGGCACGTATTTCCACTCGGGGCTGCTGGCCATCCGCGCATCGATCGCGGCCAAGGCCAATATCACCTACAAGATCCTGTTCAATGATGCCGTGGCAATGACCGGCGGGCAGCCCATCGACGGCGTGCTGACGGTGCCGCAGATTGCGCACCAGGTGCTGGCCGAAGGCGCGAAGAAGCTGGTCGTCGTCACCGACGAGCCGCAGAAGTATGGCGACGGCACCATGCTGCCGTCCGGCGTGACGGTGTTCCACCGCGACCAGCTCGACGCCGTCCAGGTTGAGCTGCGCGATACCGCGGGCGTCACCATCCTGATCTACGACCAGACCTGCGCGACCGAGAAGCGCCGCCGCCGCAAGCGCGGCACCTATCCTGACCCGGCCAAGCGCGCCTTTATCAACGACGCGGTCTGCGAGGGCTGCGGCGATTGCTCGGCCAAGTCCAACTGCCTGTCGGTGGAGCCGCTGGAGACCGAACTCGGGACCAAGCGCAAGATCAACCAGTCGTCGTGCAACAAGGATTTCTCCTGCGTCAACGGCTTCTGCCCGAGCTTTGTCACCGCCGAGGGGGCGCAGGTGCGCAAGCCGGCGGCAGCGGGCGGCAAGGGCACCGGCGCCGACTTCGAGGCGCTGCCGCTGCCGCGGCTGCCGGCCCTGGAGCGGCCGTACGGCGTGCTGGTCACCGGCGTGGGCGGCACGGGCGTGGTCACCATCGGCGGCCTGCTGGGCATGGCATCGCACCTTGAACGCAAGGGCGTGACCGTGCTCGACATGGCTGGCCTGGCACAGAAGGGCGGGGCGGTGATCAGCCACGTGCAGATCGCACCGGGCCCGGACGACCTGCATGCGACGCGTATCGCGACGGGCGAGGCGCGCCTGGTGATCGGGGGCGACGCCATTGTCTCGGCCTCGGCCGAAGTGCTGTCGAAGATCCGGCACGGACTGACCGCCGCCGTGGTCAACAGCGCCAACACGCCCACCGCGGAATTCATCAAGAACCCGAAGTGGAAGTTCCCCGGTGCCAGCGCCGAGCAGGACCTGCGCGCCAGCGTGGGCGATGCCTGCGCGTTCTTCGACGCCAGCGCATGGGCGGTGACCCTGCTGGCCGATGCCATCTACTCCAACCCGCTGCTGCTCGGTTTTGCCTGGCAGAAGGGCTGGATCCCGCTGCAGCGTGAAAGCCTGCTGCGCGCGATCGAACTCAACGGGGTGTCGATCGACAAGAACCGGCTGGCATTCGAATGGGGACGGTATCTCGCGCACCATGGCGAGGCGGCGGTCAAGGCGCTCCTGCCGGGTGCTCCGGCGGCCCCGGCCGCACAGGTCGTGGCAATCCCGCAGACGCTCGACACCCTGATCCGCAAGCGCGAGACGATGCTGGCCGATTACCAGAACACCGCATACGCTGCCCGCTACCGCGAGGCTGTCGAGCGCATCCGCGCCGCGGAGCAGCAACTGGGCATCGACCGCAAGCTGCCGCTGACCGAGGCCGTGGCCCGCAACCTGGCCAAGCTGATGGCCTACAAGGACGAGTACGAAGTGGCGCGCCTCTACGCCGATCCCGCCTTCCTGGACAAGCTGCGCGCCCAGTTCGAAGGGGAGCCCGGCCGCGATTACCAGCTCAACTTCTGGCTGGCGCCGCCGTTGCTGGCCAAGACCGACAAGGGTGGCGCCAAGGGCCACCCGGTCAAGCGCCGCTTCGGTCCGCGCACGATGACGGCATTCCGCTTGCTGGCGCGCCTGAAGGGTTTGCGTGGCACGGCGTTCGATGTGTTTGGCAAGACTGCCGAGCGCCGCGCCGAGCGGGCGCTGGTCAACGACTATCTGGCCATGATCGACGAATTCGCGACGTCCCTGAGCGCGGACAACGTGGACGCCGCGCTGGCGCTTGCCGCGTTGCCAGAGGACATCCGCGGCTACGGCCACGTGAAGGAGGCCAGCATGGATGCGGCCGCAGTACGGCGGGAGGCGTTGCTGGTGCAGTATCGCGGCGCGGCCCGGCGGGCTGCGGCTTGAGGGGCGGGCGGTTCGAGCCCTGTGCCGAACCGCCCCCTGTCTAGGCCTCGCGCCGGGCCAGCGCCAGGAAGGCGCCCAGGCCCAGCATCGTGACACCCGACATCCGGGTCATCAAGCGGGCGCGAGCTTCGCGGGCGGCGCCAGACTTGAGCAGACGATGCGCGGCAAACACGACGACAACGTCGACCAGCGTATTGAGCGCGACGCAAATGCAGCCCAGCAGCACCAACTGCGGCACCAGAGGTTCGCTCGCCGAGACAAACTGCGGCAGGAACGCCAGAAAGAACAGCGCCGTCTTGACATTCAAGACTTCGACCATGATGCCCTCGACCAGGGCGCGGCGCGCACCTTTGGATGGCATGGTTTCGAACATGACCGGCGCTTGCTTGCGCATCAGCATGCGAATCCCCAGGTACACCAGATAAGCCGCACCCAGATACTTGAGCAGGTTGAACGCCACGGCTGACTGGGCAATGACCAGAGACAGGCCCAAGGCCGCCGCGAGCACATGGAGCAAGCCTCCAAGGGCGGTGCCAAAGCATGAAGCCAGGCCCTCGGATCGGCCGCCAGCCACTGTTCGCGCAACGACATAGGCGATGGCCGGGCCGGGGGTGATGGCGAGAACGATGGCAGCGATCAGGAAGGGGATGAAAGACATGGCGGGGTGTTCGTCAATGGTGAGGAAAAGCTGAGCGCGGGGCCGGGGCAATTCAACCAGCCTTGCGCATGGACTGCGCAAGTTCGCCATACCCCCGCGCCTCCAGGGTGTTGGCGGCACCGAGGCGATCCCGCAACTCCTTGTTCTGGCTGAGCTTGACCTTGCCCACCAGCGAAGTGACGGCGATCTCGATGCCCACGATGTTGCGCAGCATGCTGTCGATGTACTCCGGCGCGGAGTCCCCCATCTTCCAGGGCCTGGATTCGGCCGCCTCGTGCCGCCGGGTCAGACGCGCAACCAGGCGGCGAACGAAGCGCTCGTCGTCATGCACGGTGATCGTGCCGTGCGCGTGTACCACCTCGTAGTTCCAGGTCGGCACCTGGCGGTGCGCCTCATGCTTGCTCGGGTACCAGTTGGGCGAGATATAGGCCTCGGCGCCGCGGAAGACGACCATGACCGGTGAGCCTGTGGGGCAACGCTGCCAGAGCGGGTTCGCGCGGGCCACGTGGGCTGTGAGCACGCCGTGGGTTCCCTCGCCGGGATCGAACTCGAACGGGATGTGGTCGGCATCCAGTCCGGCGCTGCCTTGCGTAACCAGCATCCCCAGCGGGTGCTCGCGGATGATGCGGCCCAGTTCCTCTGGCCGGTTTTCAGCAAAGTGAGCAGGAATGTACATGGTGGGGAATCGGAAGGGATGGAATACTCGATACTCTCGCCGACAACTGGCACAATCGGAAGGTCCGGTTTTCATGATTCTTTATGGGCCAGTCACGCCAGCTAGCCGGTAACCGTGCCGGAGCCACGGGCGCGGGACGCCGCATCTACGATCTCCTTCGCGGCCAGATCGCGGATGGCACACTGCCGCCGGGCGCCCGGGCGCCGTCCACGCGAGCGCTGGCGTCCGAGTTGGGGGTATCGCGTACCACCGTCACCGCCGCCTACGAACAACTTGTGGCCGAGGGCTTCCTCGTCACCGCGGTGGGGCGTGTGGCCCGAATCGCCAGCCCGTTGGCTGCACCGGCACCAGCCGGGCTGACCGCAGGCCGGCACTCCAGGTCTGCCCCAACCCTGTCCGAATTCGGGCGCCGCGTGGCGGGACTCGCCATGCCGGCACCGCTGCAAGCTGAACCGGTTCGCTTCGACTTCCTGTATGGGGCGGTGGCTTCCCGGGACTTTCCGACCCTGGCCTGGCGGCGTGCCTACCAGGCCGAACTGCTGCGTCAGCAAAGCAGCCTGTCGTATGCCCCGCCCGAAGGTGAGGCATCGCTGCGACGCGCCCTCCAGGGTTACTTGCGGCGTGCCCGGGGACTGGCCTGCGAGGCCGAGCAGGTTCTGGTGGTACATGGCTCGCAGCAGGCCATCGACCTGTGCGCACGGCTGCTGCTGGATGCCGGCGACGCCTTTGCCTTCGAAGACCCTGGCTACCTGATGGCGAGGCGCTGCTTCGAAGCCACCGGCGCCAGGTGCCAGGCCACGCCAGTGGACGGGCATGGCCTGGATACCGCCAGCCTTCCCCAGGACGATCATGTCCGCCTGGTGTACGTGACACCGTCGCACCAGTTCCCGCTAGGGGGTGTGCTGCCGATCGGCCGGCGCCTGGACCTGCTGCAATGGGCGCAGCGCCACGACGCCTGGATCATCGAGGACGACTACGACGGCGAGTTCCGCTACGGCCAGCGCCCGATCGACACGCTGCGCTCGATCGACACCGACGGCCGCGTGATCTATGTCGGCACTTTCTCCAAGGCGCTGTCGCCGCAACTGCGGCTCGGCTACCTGGTGCTGCCGCCTGAACTGGTGCCGGTGTTCCGGCAGGCCAAGCGGCTGGCCGACCGCCATGCGCCCGTGCTGGAGCAGCGCGTGCTGGCAGCGCTGATCGAAAGCGGTGCCTACGAACGCCATGTGCGGCGCATGCGCCGGGAAAACGAGCGCCGGCGAGCAACCTTGCTGGATGGCGTCGCACGCTACCTGCCAGGAGACGCCGAAGTCTGCGGTACCGCGGCCGGGCTGCATGTGGTGCTGTGGTTGCCGTCGCTGCGGCCCCAGGACGAGACAGCGCTGGTGGCCGCTGCGCGCAGCAAGGATGTGGGGGTCTACCCGGTATCACCGTTGTTTGCAGGGGCCCGGCATGGACAGCGTCGAGCGGCTGGATTGGTGCTGGGTTATGCGAGTTTGACGGTGGAGCAGATTCAGCGGGGGATGCAGATTTTAGGGGCGGTGATTGCGGTGATGGGGCGGGCGCAAGGCCAGCCACATCAGCTTGATGGCCGCCTTACTACTGGTCTGAAGGCTCCAGGTGGGGGCCGCATCAATAGTTCATCGTCACGTTGAGCATGGCCACCCGCGGATTGCCCACTGGTAGCACGTTGTTGTTCAGACCGCCCGCGTAGTACATCTTGTCGAACACGTTCTTGACGTTGAACGCCGCGCGCCAGTGCGATGCTACGTAGCCGAAGGCAAGATCGGCCACCGTGTAGCCCGGCACGGTGTAGTTAAAGCTGTAGCCGCGCTTGGCGCTCTCGCCGCGCAGGCCGGCACCGACGTACCAGCCGGCCAGCGCGCCGCGGAAGCGGTACTGGCTCCAGACCGAGAAGCTGTGCCGGGGCACGCTGTTGAGCGGCTTGCCGACGTTCGCAGCCGTGGTGTCCCCGGTGACTTCGCTTGCGATGTAGGCATAGGCCCCCGAAACGCTGAAGCCATTGCCGAGATCCTGCGTCAGTTCCATTTCCAGCCCGCGCGACCGCTGTTCGCCGACGGCCACGCTGAAGCCAGTGTTAACCGGATCGGTACTGAGCACATTGGTGCGTGTCAGGTCGAACGCGGCCAGGGTCAGCAGGCCGGTCTTGTCCGGCATGTCGAACTTGATGCCCACCTCGTACTGGCGGCCCTTCTCGGGCTTGAACGTGGCGCCGTTGACGTCGGTGCCGGCGTTCGGCAGGAACGAAGTGGCGAAGCTCACGTACGGACGCGCCCAGTGCGTCAGGTCGTACATCACGCCCGCGCTGCCGGTGACGGCGTTGTTGTCGTCGCCGGTACGCGACCGCGCCAGCCGGTCCGTCGTGCTCGTCTGCGCGGATTCGTAGCGCACGCCACCGGTCACGGTCCAGCGCTCGGCGATACGGATTTGATCGCGCAGATAGAGGCCAACCGCGTTTAGCGTATCGGTCGCGTCCAGGCTATAGGCGGACGGGCAGTTGATGCTGGCGCCGTAGACCGGGTTGTAGACGTTCAGCGCTGCCACGCGGCACGTTTTCTGCAAGCGGTCTTCCTTCGTATGGCGGTAGTCGATGCCGAAGGTCACGCTGTGGGCATGCCCCGTGAACGCGAAAGTCCGCTGCACGTTAGTGTCGACACCGAACGAATCCCCCGAGAAGCTCTGCTGCGTGCCACTGCGGTTCATCGCCTGGCTGTTGACGGCCATCGTGCCGGCCGACACTAGCGTGCCGGTCAGCGACGACGTCTGGTAGCGCAGGTTCTGGTTCAACGTCCAGCCGGAGTCGAAGCGGTGCGTCAGCGCGTAGCCGATGCGGTTCTGCTCGCCGTCATAAGACGGCGCATTCGGCTCGCCGATGAAGCGGTTGCCCGGCACCACGCCATTGCGGTTCGGCACCAGGGTGCCATTTACGGGCAGGCCCTGCTGGCGCACGTAGTTGCGTTGGTTGTGGCTGGTCAGGATCGTGAAGTCCGTGCGCGTGCCAAGGTCGAGCGTCAGCGACGGCGCGATCCAGCGGTTGCGATACCAGACGTAGTCGGTCGGATCGTCGCTGTTCATCATCAGCGCGTTCAGGCGGAACGCGGCCTTGCTGTCCTTGGCCAGCGGCGTGCCCACGTCGACCGTCACCTGCCGGAAGCCGTAGTTGCCGACGGTCAGGCCCAGTTCACCGAACAGCTCGGCACGCGGGCGCTTGCTGACCATGTTGACCAGGCCGCCCGGCTGCACCGCGCCGAACAGGATCGAGGCCGGTCCCTTGAGCACTTCCACGCGTTCCACGCCGAACAGCTCCTGCGCCACGCGGTTGTTGCTGTCGACGAGCAATCCGTCGGCAAAGATCGATTCCGATGCACGCTGGCCGCGGATGATGAAGTCGTCCCAGCCGCGCCTGCCATAGGCGTTGGTAACCACGCCGGCTGAGTTCTGCAGCGCGTCGCTGAGGTTCTGTGCCTGCTGGCTGTCGAGCAGGTCGCGTGTGATGACGGTGATCGACTGCGCGGCGTCGGCCGCTGATTGATTCGACTTGGTCACTCCGGCCGCCCGCCGCGTGGTGAAGCCGATGTCAGTTTGCCCGTCGGCAGCGGCGCTGACCGTCACGGATGGAAGCGTGGTGAGATCTTCGGCGGCGTGGGAAACAACGGGGGGCAGGAACAGGCAACTGACGGCGGCGGGTATGGCAAGACGGCGGACAAACATGACGGCCCAAGGCGAAAGCAACGTAAGTGGCGCATCATAAATGAGAATGGTTTGTATTTACAAGAATTTCCTCCGGAGCCTACAAATTGCGCCTGGCCCGCAAGACCGCCTTGGCGCGAATGTCCTAATGTGACGACGCACAGGTTCTATCTCCCAACCTGCATGATCTGATGTACTAGTGACACGCCCCAGGGCGGACGGCGCTCCCTTCGGAGCGATCGGAACTGGTACTGCAGGGATGGTCGAGGGCAGTATGTCCGTCAGCACATTTGATATCTTCAAAGTTGGAATCAGGCCCTCTGGTTCGCATACCGTGGGCCCCATGATCGCGGCTTGCCACTTAAATGGGCAGACGGTCGACGAGCACCCGATTCCTTACCCTTTTCGGAGTGGCGAGGAGCTATTGCAGATGTGCAAGGAGTCAGGTCGCACCATTGCCGACCTGGTGCTCGAGAATGAGAAATGCTGGCGAAGCACCTATGACGTTCGCGCCGGGCTACTGGCAATTGCCGATGCCATGGGCGCTTCCATTGCGCGAGGCCGTGAAACCGGCCGAATCGTGACCGCTCCGCCAAATGGTGCTGAGGGCGTAATTCCTGCTGTGCTGCGGTACTACCGTGATTTCGTACCCGGAGCTAATGAGGATGGTGTGGTGGATTTCCTGTTAACCGCCACGGCCATAGGCATTATTTATAGGGAAAACGCCTCGCTATCTGGGGCCGAAGTCGGTTGCCGGGATGAAGTCGGGGTGGCGTGCTCGATGGCTGCTGCGGGTCTGGCCGCGATGCTTGGCGGTAGCAACGAACAGATCGAGAACGCAGTGGAGATCGCATTGGCGCACAACCTTGATATAACCTGCGACCCGGTGGAGGGGTTTGCACAGCATCCCTGTATCGAACGCAATTCCATGAGCGCCATCAAGGCAATTAACGCTGCACGAATGGCTCTACGTAGGTCCGCAACCAGTAAAGTTCGACATCGAAATTGGATATCGTGCGGTATCGGCACGGATTAAGGCCGGCGAATCTTGCGCTGTCGGGCCTCAGTGCACCCTGAAAGGAAACGTTATGAAACAGATCGATGGCCTGGCTCTGCGCAAGGCGTTGGGTGCTTTCCCCACAGGGGTGACTGTGATGACCACGTTGGACGCCACCGGAAGGGCGTTTGGAATGACCGTCAATTCATTCAGTTCAGTCTCACTGAATCCACCCTTGATCCTGTGGAGCCAATCTCTTTCATCAAGGAGCTACACCGTGTTTCGGGATGCCGAGCGGTTCGTAGTAAATATCCTCTCAGAGCATCAAATTCAGATATCCAGGCAGTTTTCGACCGCCAGCGATGACAAATTTCGCAATATCACCTTTCGATCCGGTTTAGGAGGCGTACCCATCATTAGTTCATGCGCTGCAAACTTGGAATGCGTGAAGGTTTCCGCCCATCCTGAAGGCGATCATGTCGTTTATATCGGACGAGTTATCCGCCTGGAACGGTCCGAGCACAGGCCGCTCGTCTTCGGGGATGGACGCTACCTGGTAGCACGAGCCCATGAGCACGATGAACTGAGTGCAGTTCTCCCTTTGGAAAGCTAGGAATGGTGTTCTACAGCGTGTCAATTCTGCTTCAATCGCCTCCGCATCCACGAAAAGACAGAGCGGCATTGGATTTGAAAATCGGTCACGCCCCCAAACGCGAGCTTTCCCGCGGGCGATGGGCTCACTGTTCCCCGAGTTTGACGAGCAACGCGCGGGCCTCCCGCAAGTCCACCGTATCGAACCCTTCGCTGAACCAGCCGTAGGTCTCGTGCAGCAAGGAGCGGGCCTCGGCATGGCGGCCCTGCTGCTGCCACAGGCGGCTCAGCGCTACTACCGCGCGGAGCTCCGGCGACCGGGCATCCTGGCTGCTAGCGATCTCGATCGCCCGCTGGAAGCAGGCTTCGGCTTCGCGGGCGCCCTCGTTCGCTTCGCCCACTCGGCCCGCTTCCAGCAGCGTCAGTTCTCCCTTGAGCCGATGCAATTCTGCTTCGTGCACCCGCTCTTCGGTTCGTTCCACTGTAGCCAGCGCCTCGGCCACTGCCGCAAGCCCTGCCTCGACTTGCCCCGCTCTGGCGCAGGCTTCGGCCAGCAGCGCCAGGAAATGGGTTCGCAGAAGTTCGGCCCCGGTTGCGCGGTATGCGCTCAGGCCTTTTTGAATGAGATCTATCCCTTCCTCCACGTGTCCATTCGCAGCCAGTGCACTGCCCGACAGGATGGTTCCGCAAGCCAACCCGTACGGCAGGCCGTAATCGGTTGCGAGAGCGACGAGTGCCTGTGCGAGATCCTGTGCCGGCTGCACTTCGCCGCGCAGCAGCCGCACCTCTGCGGCAGCCAACAGGGCATCGGCCGAGTCCGAAGGATGGGCAGGGGTTTGGGTCAAGGCGAGCGCTTCCTGGCTACGCGCCCAGGCTTGATCCGGATAGCCGAGCAACCACAGGTCCATGGCAATCAGCGCCAGCCCCTGTACGCCGGGTTCCAATCCATAAATGAAGCCATGCGACCGGTGCTGCCTTGGATCATAGAGAGCCATGGCCTGCTCCAGCTGTGCACGGGCGGGAGCCAGTTCGCCGAGATAGGACAAATTGGCGCCTAACGCCCGATGCGCCTGGACCAGCAACGCAGGGTCCTGCGCCTCTTTGGCCAGCGCAAGCAGTTGCCCCGCCAGCTCGCGCGCGGCCCGGAGTTCGGCATGGACCGTGTAATAGGTGCGCAGTCCGAGCAGGGCAGGGAACAGCTGGACCGTCTCCCCGAGCTGCCGACACAGCGCGAGCGCCCGCGAGTAGGTTGCCTCCACTTCCGGGGCAGCGAAGCCCTTGTTGGCCATCCAGGCCGGGCCGAGGGTGAGCTGGACTGCGAGTTCTTCCCGCGCGCGCTCGGGCGCATCAGGCAGCGTGGCGAGCAAGGTCAGTGCCATGGTGAGGTGGGTGACCGCCTCGGCGTCAGCCGAGCGCTGCACGGCCTGGCGCCCGGCGCGGTGCAGGTGCTCCACCGCCTTTAGCGTGTTGCCGCTGCGGCTGAAATGATAGGCCAGCTCGCTGCAGTGCTCCTCGAGCTGAGCACTGAACAGGGTCTCGATTGCCTGGGCGGTGCGCTCATGCAAAGCACGACGCCGCTCGCTCAGCAGGGAGCCGTAGGCCACCTCCTGGGTCAGCGCATGCTTGAAGCTGTACTCCACCTCCGGGAACGCCGGCTGCTCGTAGATGAACTCCCCTGCCTGCAGCCGGGCCAGCAGGCCTTTCGTCTTGCCCTCGGGCTGCTCGACGACGCGTGCAAGCAGGCTCCAGGGGAATATCTTGCCGATCACGGCCAGGTTCTGCAACAGTGCTTTCTCGGCTGGCTGCAGACGGTCGATGCGGGCGGCGAGCACCCCCTGCACGGTGGCAGGGATGTGCAGCTTGCCCGGGATCTGCTCCAGACAATAATGCCCGCGCTCGCCGTGCAGGACCCGCCCCTCGACCAGGTCCTGCACCACTTCTTCGATAAAGAAGGGGTTGCCTTCGGTCTGCTCCAGGATCAACTGCTCGAGCTGGGCAAGTCCGCTGGCATCGCCCAGCAGCGCGCGCAGCAGGTCCCGAGCTTCGGCTTCGCCAAGGGGATCCAGGCGTAGCTGGGTGTAATAGCTCTTGCGACCCCAGTCGTGCCGGTACTCGGGCCGGTAATTGACCAGCAGCAGGATGCGGGCGCTGGCCACGCTCTCGCCGAGAAAACCAAGGAAGGCCTCGGTCTCACTGTCGAGCCACTGCAGATCTTCGACGATCAGCTCCAGCGGCCGTGCCAGACTCTCGCGCACCAGCAGCCGCTTGATCGCCTCGAAGGTGCGCTGCTGGCGGATCTGGGGGTCCATCTGCACTAGCGCCGAGTTCGGCTCAGCGGCCCCAAGCAGGTGGAACAGATAGGGCAGGGTGTCTTCCAGCGCGCGATCCAGGGTCAGGATCTTGCCGGTCAGCTTCTCGCGCCGCCGGCGCTCATCATCCTGCGCCGTGATCTCGCAGTAGTTCCGCAGCAGCTCGATCAGCGGCAGATACGGATAGGCCTTGCCGTGTGAAACCGAGAAGGTTTCCAGCACCAGGCAATGACGCGGGGCGAGCTGCTTGAACTCCAGACATAGCCGCGACTTGCCGACCCCCGGCTCGCCGACCACGCCGACGATCTGACCGTGTCCGGCTTGCGCCCGCGCCCGCGCTTCGCGCAACTGCTCGAGCTCGCGAGCGCGGCCGACAAAGCGCGCCAGCCCGCGGCTGGCCGACACCTGCAGCCGGGTGCGCAGCGGGCCGAGGCCGATGACTTCGAAGACCTCGAGCGGCTTGGGCAGCCCCCTGATTGGCGTCGCGCCGAGGGCCTTGAACGCGAAATAGCCTTCGGTCAGATTGCGGGTGTGTTCGCTTGCGACAATCGAGCCGGGCACTGCAATGCTCTCCATGCGCGAAGCAATATGGATCGTATTGCCCACCGGGTCGTAGTCGGTGTGCAAATCCTTGATGCGGATCGTGCGCACCACCACTTCGCCGGAGTTGATGCCAACGCGGATCTGCAGCGCGATTCCCTGGGCCAGACGCACCCCGTCGGCGTAACGGCGCATGGCCTCCTGCATGCGCAGCGCCGCCAGCAAGGCCCGCTGCGGATGGTCTTCGTTCGCGATCGGCGCGCCGAACAGCGCCAGGATGCCATCGCCCATCGACTTGGCCACATAGCCCTCATAGTGATGCACGGCCTCCATCATCAGCGCCAGCACCGGGTCGATCAGGCGGCGGGCGTCTTCGGGATCGAGGTCGTGGATCAGCGCCGTCGAGCCGGCCATGTCGGCGAACAGCGCGGTGACCATCTTGCGCTCGCCGTCTGCCGGGCCGCGGGCTTCCATCTCTGCCTGCGCCGCCAGGATGCGCTCGGCCAGATAGGGAGGGGTGTAGTCGATGGGGGTGCCGGACGCAGTTGCCGTGGCACGGGGGGCCGCGCTTGAAGCAGCGAGGGCGCCCAGCGGCGCGCCGCATTCGCTGCAGAACTTGGCGCTGGCAGCCGCCTCCTGCCCGCAGGCCGGGCAGACGCGCACCTGCTTGGCGCCACATTCCTCACAGAATTTGGCGCCTGCCGGATTCTCGAACCCGCACCTTGCGCAGCGCATGGGGCTTGTCCCCCTGATGGGGCCAGCGACGGTCAACGATTAGATCTTATCAAGGCGGACAGGGTCCGTCGAACGAGATGCGGTGCGCTTGCGCGTGGCGCTGGCTCCTGGTCGGAGCGTGCTCAGTTCTTCAGGCCGCCCGGGCGTTGCGGAACCCCCACCCGGCGGTTGCCAGGCCAAACGGCGGACTGAAGTGATGTCCTGTGTTCTCCGGCCTGGCTCGTGTCGAGGTCAGTGCTTAGTTCACCACGTGGGTCAGGACCGGCAAAGCATCAGGCCGTGCTCGGCGGCCTCAGTACAGCACCACGGAGCGGATCGACTCGCCGCGCTTCATCAGGTCGAAGCCCTCGTTGATCCGCTCCAGCGGCAGCGTGTGCGTGATCAGGTCGTCGATATTGAGCTTGCCTTCCATGTACCAGTCGACGATCTTCGGCACGTCAGTGCGCCCGCGCGCGCCGCCGAAGGCCGAACCCTTCCATTCGCGGCCCGTCACGAGTTGGAACGGGCGCGTCGAGATCTCCGCGCCGGCCTCGGCCACGCCGATGATGATCGACTTGCCCCAGCCCTTGTGGCAGCACTCCAGCGCCTGGCGCATGACCTGCGTGTTGCCGATGCATTCGAAGGAGTAATCGGCACCGCCGTCGGTCAGCTGGATGATGTGGTCGACCACGTTCTCCACGTCCTTCGGGTTGATGAAGTGGGTCATGCCGAACTTGCGCGCCATGGCTTCGCGGCCAGGGTTCAGGTCCACGCCGATGATCTTGTCGGCGCCCACCATCTTGGCCGCCTGAATCACGTTCAGGCCGATGCCGCCCAGGCCGAACACGACCACATTGGCGCCGGCTTCCACCTTGGCGGTGAACAGCACCGCGCCCACGCCGGTGGTGACGCCGCAGCCGATGTAGCAGACCTTGTCGAAGGGCGCATCCGGGCGGATCTTGGCCAGCGCGATCTCCGGCACCACGATGTGGTTGGCGAAGGTCGAGGTGCCCATGTAGTGGAAGATCGGCTTGCCATCGATCGAGAAGCGCGAGGTGCCGTCCGGCATCAGGCCCTTGCCCTGGGTGGCGCGGATCGCCTGGCACAGGTTGGTCTTGCGCGACAGGCAGAACTTGCACTGGCGGCACTCCGGCGTGTACAGCGGGATCACGTGGTCGCCGGGCTTGAGCGAGGTCACGCCGGGGCCCACGTCGGTGACGATACCCGCGCCCTCGTGGCCCAGGATTGCGGGAAAGATGCCTTCCGGATCGGCGCCGGACAGCGTGTAGTAGTCGGTATGGCAGATGCCGGTGGCCTTGATTTCCACCAGCACTTCACCGGCACGGGGGCCCTCCAGGTCCACGTCTTCGATCGTTAGCGGTTTTCCCGCACCCCAGGCAACTGCTGCGTGTGTTTTCATTGGTCTCTTCTATCGAAACAAGTACTTTCATCATCATGATGACTACATCATGCGCAAGTTCAACTCGCTTTCGCTTTCGCTTTCGTTTTCAGTAGGCGCCGAAATTTCGCAGGCATCGCCATCGGGCAGCGTAGACTCGGCCGGATGCATACCCTTGTCGCGGTAGGCTGCAGGCGGCACGCCGAACTGTTTGCGAAACTCACGACCGAGGTGTGATGCGTCAGCAAAGCCGCAGCTCAACGCGATGTCGACGACTGTGCGGTCCGAGCTGGTCAACAACCACGCAGCCGTCCGTAGCCGCACATGCTTGGCGAATGCCTGCGGGCTCTTGCCGGTCTCCGCCTTGAACAGGCGCTCGAGCTGGCGTGGCGACATATCGAGCTTGCAGGCGAGCGCCTCAAGCGGGAGCGCCCGGCCGACGTGCTGCTCCATCAGCAGAATCGCGCGCTTGACCTTTGGGTGCGTCGCGGGCTCGAGGCCGGGGGGATGCGGCTGCGGTGCATTGCCCTTTTGCATCTCGCCGACGAGCAGGATCCGCAGCGCCTTCTGCACGGTGGCGTGATCGAAGTGGCGCAGCAGGATGGCGGCGGCGACGTCGATCGACGCGCGCCCGCCCGAGCAGGTGATGCGCCGGCGGTCGATCACGAACAGCCGGTCGGCAATCAGCAGGTCCGCATCCACCGACGGGAAGCGCTCCATAAAATCCCAGTAGTGGAACCAGCTGACGCAGGCGCGGTGCCCCTCGAGCACGCCCGCGCGCATCAGCGCGAATACGCCGGTGCAGATGCCGACGATCGTCGCGCCGCCGCCCGCCGCGCGACGGATGAAGTCAAGCGTCTCAGGTCCGGCCTGTGGTCCCGAGTGCAATAGCCCGCCGACCACGACCACGTAGTCGAATGGCTCCGCGTCGTCGAAGGTCTCCCACGGCGCGACCTGGATGCCGCAGCTCGCGCGTACCGGCGCGAGTGTGTTTCCGATCACGCTCCAGACGCAGCGCACCGGCTTGCTGTAGTCGCCATCGTCCGCCGACAGCCGCAGCATGTCGACGAAACCCGAAAATGCCGTCAGCGTGAAGTTCGGCAGCAGCACGATGCCGAAGCGGACGCGCCGTGGCGCCGGCTCGGCGACAGGGGAAATGGGAACGTCGGTTGTCATGGCTGCATCCATCTTGACAGGCTCTCGCAAGCGGGCGGATCTGGGTTGCGGGGCGGCGGCGTATAGGTAGCGAACGCCGGTGATGCGTACGGCATCCATGCAGCCCTCGCCGCCTGCCTGCACGACGCGGCTCCGTCACAGCCAGCGTCGCCGATCTGCATGCCGCGGACTTGCATTTTTCCGACGCGAATCATCGCCAAAGCGAACTTCCGGCCTGTCTGGACCCGCGCCTGGCGGCGGTGTCCCACGTTGATGCCGCTTTTGTTCTATCGGCAAATTCTGCGCTTTGATGTACTGACATCCAACGACACCTACCAGGCACTAGCAAAGAGGCAGCCAGATGAATGTCAGCGTTTTCGACCTGTTCAAAATCGGCATCGGTCCATCGAGTTCGCATACGGTTGGCCCGATGATCGCCGCATGCCGCTTCGCATCGCACCTTGAGGATGCGAACCTGCTCGGTTTCGTACGCCGCGTGCGGGCGGAACTGTACGGTTCGCTCGGCGCAACCGGCAAGGGCCACGGCACCGACAAGGCGGTGCTCCTTGGCCTTGAGGGGCGCTTGCCAGACCGGATCGACCCGGACGTTATTGAACCGCGCCTCGCGCAGATCCGCAAGGACAAGCGCTTGTTGCTGCTTGGCAAGCATGAGATCGGCTTCGACGAGAAGGAGCATATCGGCTTCTTTCGCCGTCTGATGAGCAGTACAGGCAGCGTCGTGCATTCGAACGGCATGCGCTTCCAGGCGTTCGACGAGCAGGGGCAGTTGCTCGTGGAAAAGGAATATTACTCGGTCGGCGGTGGGTTCGTGGTCAATCGCGATGGCGATCGCGTGAATGGTGCGCGAGCGGCGGCCGACGTGCCGTATCCCTTCCGCACCGGCGCCGACCTGATCCAGGCGTGCCGCGACAGCGGGCTGTCAATCGCCGAACTGATCTTTCGCAATGAATGTGCGCTGCGCCCGGCCGATTCCGTGCGCGCCGGGCTGCTGGCGATCTGGCAGACGATGGCTGCCTGCGTCGAGCGTGGCTGCAAGGTCGAGGGGGTGCTGCCCGGCCCGATGCGCGTGAAACGCCGCGCGGCCGAGCTCTACAACCGGTTGCGCGCGCGTTCCGAGGAATCGCTGCGCGATCCGCTGTCGATGCTTGACTGGGTCAATCTGTACGCGATGGCCGTCAACGAAGAGAACGCGGCGGGCGGCCGCGTCGTCACCGCGCCGACCAACGGTGCGGCCGGCGTGATCCCTGCGGTGCTCCATTACTACGTGAAGTTCGTGCCAGGCTCGAATGACGACGGCATTGTCGAGTTCCTGCTGACAGCGGCCGCAATCGGGTTGATCTACAAGGAGACGGCGTCAATCTCGGGCGCCGAGGTCGGTTGCCAGGGCGAGGTCGGCGTTGCGTGCTCGATGGCCGCGGCCGCGCTCGCTG
Source organism: Cupriavidus sp. GW821-FHT07C08 (assembly GCF_059419025.1). Classification (NCBI taxonomy): domain Bacteria; kingdom Pseudomonadati; phylum Pseudomonadota; class Betaproteobacteria; order Burkholderiales; family Burkholderiaceae; genus Cupriavidus; species Cupriavidus sp. GW821-FHT07C08. The sequence continues at coordinate 158,139 of NZ_JBWKQZ010000008.1, read as the reverse complement.
CGGTGATGGGCGGCACGCCAGACCAGGTTGAGAATGCCGCCGAAATCGGCATGGAGCACAACCTCGGGATGACCTGCGATCCGGTAGGTGGGCTGGTGCAGATCCCATGTATCGAGCGCAACGCGATGGGAGCGATCAAGGCGCTCAACGCATCGCGCATGGCGCTGAAGGGCGACGGCCAGCACTATGTGTCGCTCGATTCGGTGATCAAGACGATGCGCGAGACCGGCGCCGACATGAAGACGAAGTACAAGGAGACGTCGCGCGGTGGTCTGGCCGTGAACGTCATTGAATGCTAAGGAAGGGGTCCGCAAAATGAGCCGCTATTCGATATTCAGTCTGTTCCGCAACGGCCTGTCTTATCACGAGAACTGGGAGAAGCAATGGAAGAGCCCGGAGCCCAAGCGCGAGTATGACGTGGTGATCGTCGGCGGCGGTGGGCACGGTCTCGCGACCGCGTACTACCTCGCGAAGGAGCACGGGATCACCAACGTCGCCGTGCTCGAGAAGGGCTGGATCGGCGGTGGCAACACCGCGCGCAACACGACGATCGTCCGCTCAAACTACCTGTGGGACGAATCCGCGGCGCTCTACGAAAAAGCGATGAAGCTGTGGGAAGGGCTGTCGCAGGACCTGAACTACAACGTGATGTTCAGCCAGCGCGGCGTGATGAACCTGGCGCACACGCTGCAGGACGTGCGCGACACCGAGCGCCGGGTGAACGCCAACCGCCTGAACGGCGTCGACGCAGAGTTCCTGACGCCGCAGCAGATCAAGGAGATCGAACCGACGATCAACCTGAATAGCCGCTACCCCGTGCTTGGCGCCTCGATCCAGCGCCGCGCCGGCGTTGCCCGGCACGACGCGGTCGCGTGGGGCTTCGCGCGGGGCGCCGATCGGGCCGGTGTCGACATCATCCAGAACTGCCAGGTGACCGGCATCCGGCGCGATCACGGCGCCGTCGTCGGTGTCGACACGGTGAAGGGCTTTATCAAGGCGAAGAAGGTCGCGGTGGTCGCGGCCGGCAACACGACCACGCTCGCCGACATGGCGGGCGTGCGCCTGCCGATCGAGAGCCATCCGCTGCAGGCGCTGGTGTCGGAGCCGATCAAGCCGGTGGTCAACTCGGTGATCATGTCGAACGCGGTGCACGCCTATATCAGCCAGTCCGACAAGGGTGACCTTGTGATCGGCGCGGGCATCGACCAGTACACCGGCTACGGCCAGCGCGGCAGCTTCCAGGTCATCGAAGGGACGCTGCAGGCGATCGTCGAGATGTTCCCGGTGTTCTCGCGCGTGCGCATGAACCGCCAGTGGGGCGGCATCGTCGATGTGTCGCCGGATGCCTGCCCGATCATCAGCAAGACCGACGTGAAGGGCCTGTACTTCAACTGCGGCTGGGGCACGGGCGGCTTCAAGGCGACGCCGGGCTCGGGCTGGGTGTTCGCGCACACCATCGCGCACGACCAGCCGCATCAGCTGAATGCACCATTTGCGCTCGACCGCTTCTATACCGGTCACTTGATCGACGAGCACGGCGCCGCCGCCGTCGCGCACTGAACGCCACCAGGAGAAAGAAATGTTGCTGATCGAATGTCCGTGGTGCGGCCCGCGCGCCGAATCCGAATTCTCGTGCGGTGGCGAGGCCGACATCGCGCGCCCGCTCGAGACCGAGAAGCTGTCCGACCGCGAATGGGGAGACTACCTGTTCATGCGCACCAATACCCGGGGCATGCATCACGAGCAATGGAACCACGTACAGGGCTGCCGCCGCTGGTTCAAGGTGGAGCGCGATACGGTCACCTATGACATCAAGGGCTACGAGACCTTCGGCCAGCCCGGCGCCAACGCACCGCATGAAGCACCGCAAGTAGGGGGCAAGAAATGAGCCAGAAAGACCGTCTTGGCACCGGTGGCCGCATCAATCGCGCGGTTCCGCTGACCTTCACGTTCAATGGACGCACGTATCAAGGGTTCCAGGGCGACACGCTCGCGTCGGCGCTGCTCGCCAACGGCGTGCGCTTTGTCGCGCGCAGCTTCAAGTATCACCGCCCGCGTGGCATCGTGACGGCGGACGTCGCTGAGCCGAATGCCGTGGTGCAGCTCGAACGCGGCGCGTATACGGTGCCGAACGCGCGCGCGACGGAAGTCGAACTCTATCACGGGCTCGTCGCGACCAGCGTGAATGCGGAGCCCGATCTCGAACGCGATCGCATGGCGGTCAACCAGAAGTTTGCGCGCTTCATGCCCGCCGGCTTCTACTACAAGACCTTCATGTGGCCGCGCAAGATGTGGCCGAAGTACGAAGAGAAGATCCGCCATGCGGCCGGTCTTGGCAAGGCGCCCGACATGCGCGACGCCGATCGCTACGACAAGTGCTACGCGCACTGCGACGTGCTGGTGGTTGGCGGCGGCCCGACGGGCCTCGCGGCAGCGCATGCGGCGGCAGTATCCGGTGCGCGCGTGATCCTGGTCGACGATCAGTGCGAGCTTGGCGGCAGCCTGCTTTCCGGTCGCGCCGAGCTCAATGGCAAGCCCGCGCTGCAGTGGGCCGAGCAGATCGCGGCCGAACTGCGCAAGCTGCCGGACGTGACGATCCTGTCGCGCAGCACCGCCTTCGGATATCAGGACCACAATCTCGTGACCGTGACGCAGCGACTCACCGACCACCTTCCGGCGTCGAAGCGCCAGGGTACGCGGGAACTGCTGTGGAAGGTCCGTGCAGGACGGGTGATTCTCGCAACCGGCGCGCACGAGCGTCCGCTGGTGTTCGGCAACAACGACCTGCCGGGCGTGATGATCGCGTCGGCGGTATCGACCTACATCCATCGCTACGGCGTGCTCCCGGGACGCGACGCGGTCGTGTTCACCAACAACGATCGCGGTTACCAGGCGGCGCTCGACCTGAAGGCGTGCGGCGCCAAGGTGACGATCGTCGATGCGCGCGCATCGACCAACGGCGCGCTGCCGGCCGCCGCGAAGCGGCAGGGCCTGACCGTGCTGAATGGCGCGGTGGTGACCGCCGCATCCGGCAAGCGGCACGTCACGTCGGTCGACGTGGCGGCTTATGCGAACGGCAAGACCGGCCGCAAGCTGTCGACGATCCCGTGCGATCTGGTCGCGATGTCGGGCGGCCTCAGCCCGGTCCTTCACCTGTTCGCGCAATCGGGCGGCAAGGCGCGGTGGAACGATGAGAAGGTGTGCTTCGTGCCGGGCAAGTCGATGCAGGCCGAGGCGAACGTTGGCGCGGCGGCGGGCGAGTTCAGCCTGGCGCAGGCGCTGCCGCTCGCGATCGAAGCGGGGGCCGCCGCTGCCAAGGCTGCCGGCTTCAGTAACGCCAAGCGCCCCGCTGCGCCAAAGGTGGCAGCCATCGTCGAAGGCCCACTGCTGCCGCTGTGGCTCGTCGGCAGCCACGAGGCCGCCGCGCGCGGGCCGAAGCAGTTCGTCGACTTCCAGAACGACGTGGCCGCGTCAGACATCCTGCTCGCCGCGCGCGAAGGCTTCGAATCGGTCGAACACGTGAAGCGCTACACCGCGATGGGCTTCGGCACCGACCAGGGCAAGCTCGGCAACATCAACGGCATGGGGATCCTGGCGCAGGCGCTCGGCAAGTCGATTCCCGACACCGGCACGACGACGTTCCGCCCCAACTACACGCCGGTCACGTTCGGCACGTTGGCGGGGCGCGAGCTCGGCGACTTCCTCGACCCGGTGCGCAAGACCTGCATCCATGAATGGCACGTCGAGCATGGCGCGCTGTTCGAGGACGTCGGCAACTGGAAGCGTCCGTGGTACTTCCCGAAGAAGGGCGAGGACCTGCATGCGGCGGTGAAGCGCGAATGCCTCGCGGTGCGCAACAGCGTAGGCATCCTCGATGCATCGACGCTCGGCAAGATCGACATCCAGGGCCCGGACGCGGTGACGCTGCTGAACTGGATGTACACCAACCCGTGGAACAAGCTCGAAGTCGGCAAGTGCCGCTATGGCCTGATGCTCGACGAGAACGGCATGGTGTTCGACGACGGCGTCACGGTGCGGCTCGGCGAGCAGCATTTCATGATGACGACGACCACGGGCGGCGCCGCGCGCGTGCTGACCTGGCTCGAGCGCTGGCTGCAGACCGAGTGGCCGGACATGAAGGTGCGGCTTGGGTCGGTGACCGATCACTGGGCAACCTTCGCGGTGGTCGGCCCGAAGAGCCGCAAGGTACTGCGCAAGGTCTGCGATGACATCGACTTCGGCAACGAGGCCTTCCCGTTCATGAGCTATCGGAACGGCACCGTCGCCGGCGCGAAGGCGCGCGTGATGCGGATCAGCTTCTCGGGCGAGCTGGCGTACGAAGTGAACGTGCCCGCGAACGCCGGCCGCGCGGTGTGGGAAGCGCTGATGGCCGCGGGGGCCGAGTTCGACATCACCCCGTACGGCACGGAAACCATGCACGTGCTGCGCGCGGAGAAGGGCTACATCATCGTCGGCCAGGACACGGACGGTTCGATCACGCCGTACGACCTCGGCATGGGCGGAGTCGTGGCGAAGTCGAAGGACTTCCTCGGCAAGCGCTCGCTGACGCGTTCGGATACCGCCAAGGAAGGCCGCAAGCAGTTCGTCGGCCTGCTGACCGACGACGCGCAGTTCGTGCTGCCGGAGGGGGCGCAGATCATCGCGCCGGACACGCAGGTGTCGACGACCGACCCGACGCCGATGCTCGGCCACGTGACGTCGAGCTATTACAGCCCGATCCTGAAGCGCTCGATCGCGCTCGCCGTGGTGAAGGGCGGCCTGGGCAAGATGGGCGAGAGCGTGGCGATTCCGCTGGCCGACGGCCGGCGCGTGAACGCGAAGATCTCGAGCCCGGTTTTCTACGATACGGAAGGGGTGCGCCAGAATGTGGAATGAAACGAATATTGCTACGCCGGCGGCAGACGTGCCGGCGTCTGACGCGCGCAAGCGCGGCGTGCGGCTCGAGTCGCCGTTCGTCGGCGCGGCCGAGCTGCTGAACGCGCACCAGGCGCGTGCGTCGAAACACTTCGTGATGCGCGAGCGCGCCTTTCTTGATCTCGTCAATGTGCGCGGTGATCTCTCCGACCCTGCGTTCGTCAACGCGTTCGAGGGTGTGGTCGGCTGCTGTCCGCCGTCCGCACCGAACACGGTCACGCGCGGCGCAGGGTATGACGTGCTGTGGCTCGGCCCCGACGAGTGGCTGGTGCGCTCGAACGAACCGGTGCCGGCGGGCGTGCTAGAGCCTAAGCTCGCCCAGGCGATCGCCGGCGCATACGCGGCGACGTTCGACGTCGGCAGCGGCTACACGGTCGTCGAGATCAGCGGCGGGCGCGTACGCGACGTACTGGCGCGCGGCTGCCCGCTCGACCTGCATCCGCGCGTGTTCAAGCCGGGCCAGTGCGCGCAGAGCCACTACTTCAAGGCGTCGATCGTGCTGGTGCCGACCGGCGTCGACCGCTTCGAGGTCGTCCTGCGCCGCAGCTTCGCCGATTATTTCTGCCGCATCATGCTCGACGCCGCGGCGCCGCTGACATCATGAAGCCGGTCGACAACGCGTTCACCGCACCACTCGCCGGGCTCGATGGGCCACTGCTGCCGGGCCGGGGCTGGAGTGTGTTTATCGATGCGTTGGCGGTGCCGGTGCGGATCGGCATCCATCCGCACGAGCATGAAGCACCGCAGCCGATCGTGATCGACGCGCGTCTGGGTTATCGCCACGAGCCGAGGGAGGACGGCGAGTGGATCGACTACGACGGCTATTGTGCGCGCCTCGCCGCGTTTCTCGCGCACAAGCCGCATACGCGCCTGCTCGAGACCCTGGTGGCCGAGATCGCCGAGCTGTCGTTTCGCGAATGGCCGGCGCTCGACACCTTGACGCTTGCCGTGCACAAGCCGAAGATCCGGCCCGGCACGCAACGCGTCGGCGTCGCGCTGGAATGGACACGCGCCGATTACCTCAGGCGCAGCGGGCAGGCGGGCTGAGCGTTGCCCGGGCCGTGTCGGCGCCGTGCAAACGCGTGTCGGTATTGGACATAGGTTTCCCGGGCTCCCCGACTACTCTCGTAGACGCTGCCGCGCATGCCGCACCGAGCGGCGTGCCGGCAGCGTGAGTCATGCTTATACGAGGAGAAAATCCAATGAAAAAGGGAGCGACTGCGGGCCCGGTCATGGCGCTGATGTTTTCCGCGTCTGCCTTTGCCCAAAGCGGCGTCACGCTGTACGGTGTGATCGACGAAGGCATTAACTACACGAATAACGTCGGCGGACACAGCCTGACCGAGGTGGCAAGCGGCTTTGCGCAAGGCAGCCGTTGGGGCCTGAAGGGGACGGAAGACCTGGGCGGCGGCCTCAAGGCGTTGTTCCAGCTCGAGAACGGTTTCAATGCAAGCACCGGCAAGGCGGCACAGGGCGGATTGCTGTTCGGTCGGCAAGCCTACGTCGGGCTTTCTGACAATCAATTGGGGAGCGTCACGCTCGGGCGCCAATATGATTCGGTGATCGACTATCTCGCGCCGACGACTGTTGCCGGAAATTGGGGGGGAACCATGTTCGGCCACCCCTACGATAACGACAACATGATCTACTCGTTCCGCGTCAACAATACCGTCAAGTACACGAGCCCCTCCCTCGGCGGGTTCCAGTTCGGCGGCACCTACAGCTTCAGCAACGACACCAGCTTTGCCAACAACCGCCAGTACGGCGCGGGGATGCAGTACGCGAACGGAGGCTTGTTGCTGGCGGCGGCCTATCTGCAGGCGGACAATCCGTCGGCCACGTCAGGGGGCGCCATCAACAACGGCGGCGACCAGAACTTCCTCGCCAAGCGTTTGCGCATATTCGGTGCCGGCATCAACTACACGTTCGGCGCGGCGACGGCCGGCTTCGCCTACTCCAATTCGAATCTGACCGCGCCGCTGTCCACCTCGTACATCTCCGGTTCGATCGTGCCGGCCGGCGGTACCCTGGACTCGCTCCGGTTCCAGAACCTGGAAGTGAATTTCAAGTACCAGTTCACGCCCGCTTTCTATGCCGGTGCAATGTATACGCTCACGCTGGAGAACTTCCGCGCGTCCTCCGGCGACGCGAAGCCGAAGGTTCATTCCTTCGGCCTGATGGCGGATTACAACTTCTCGAAGCGCACGGACGTCTATCTCCAGGCCGCCTACCAGCGCGTCGCCGGCGACAAGACCGGCACCGCACTGGACCTGGCTGACTTGCCCGGGGCGGCAAACGCCTCATCGACGGCGAAGCAGTTCCAGGTCCGTGCTGCGATTCGTCACAAGTTCTGAGTCCAATCCATTGCGGTTCTGCCGCGAGTCGCTGTCGCGACTCGCGGCAGAACCGGGCCTGCAGGTCAGGAAGTCTTGTCCGCTACTGCGGGATAGCCGGCAGTTTCAGCGGACGCGTCGTCCGACGCCAGCGCTTCCAGCGCCACGCCACGGGTCTCGATTCCAAGCACCCACACCGCGAGTGCTGCTACCGCGAACGAGATCGCGCCGAGCGTGAAAACGCCGCCCTGGCCGAACACCGGCAACACCACGCCAACCACATAAGGCCCGATCAGCGAGCCGATCCGCCCAATTGCCGACGCGAAGCCGGATCCCGTCGCGCGCGCGCCGGTGCCGTACTGTTCCGGCGTGTACGTGTACAGCACTGCCCACATGCCGAACAGGAAGAACTGCATCGCCAGGCCGGTGCCGACCAGCAGCGTGACACTGCCGCCGTACATCGCACTCTGCCCGTACAGGTAGGCCATCGTGCCGCCGCCGAGCAGCGACGCGATGCAGGTGGGCTTGCGGCCCCAGCGCTCGACCAGCCACGCGGCGCACAGGAAGCCCGGTATGCCGCCGAGCGAGATCAGCACCGTGTAGTACACCGATTGCGTGACCGCGAAACCGGCCTGCTGAAGCAGCGCGCCGAGCCAGGACGTCAGGCCGTAGAAGCCCAGCAGCGCAAAGAACCAGAGCAGCCACACCATGGTCGTGCGGCGGCGGTATGCGCCGCTCCAGATCTCGCGCAACGCGCCGCGCCCGCGCACCGGCGCGGCCATCAGTTGCTGTGATGGCCGAGGCAGCGTCGCGACGCCGGCGGAGCGCATCACCCTGGCTTCGATGTCGCGCATCACTGCGTCGGCCTCGGCGTGCCGGCCCGCATGTTCGAGCCAGCGCGGCGATTCGGGCACGAGGCGGCGCACGATCAGTACGAACACAGCCGGGATCGCGAGCAGCGCGAACACGGTGCGCCAGCCGAACTGCGGCAGCACGAAGTAGGAAACGACGCCTGCCGTGATGAAGCCCAGCGGCCAGAAGCCATCCATCAGTGCGATCAGGCGCCCGCGGTTCGCGGTGGGCACGAATTCTGACAACAGCGTCTGTGCGACCGGGAACTCCATGCCCATGCCGATCCCCAGCAGGACGCGCCAGGCGATCAGCGCCTCGACACTTTGCGCGGTCGAGCACAGATACGACGCTATGCCCCACAGCACCATGCTCCACTGGAACACGGGCCGGCGCCCGAAGCGGTCCGCGAGCAGGCCGGCGAGCGCCGCACCGAGCACCATCCCGAAGAAGCTGGCGCTGGCGACCAGGCCGGTCGTCGTGGTGGACAACCCGAACTCCTGTTTGATCGAACCAAGTACGAAGGTCATCGTGGCAAGGTCGACCGAGTCGAAGAAGAACGCGACGGCGATGATGATGAAGATCAGCTTGTGGTAGCCGGAAAACGGCAGACGTTCGAGCCGGGCGGCGGCGTTCGCGCGCGCGGAAATGGGGGATGGGATTGACATGGCGTCCTTGGAAAAAGTAAGGGCCTCGAATCAGGTTGCCTGAAGGCCCGGAATCTTAAGTAGACGCGGTAATCGAACGCCGATCTGGGGAAAAACCGTCGCCAGCTTGTGTGAAACCGTCATCGGGGCCGAGCGGTGCGGCTCCGCTCAGGATGCGCGCGGCGAGCGCGGTAATAGCTGGCGCAGGCTCCGATGTCGGCGACGTTCAAGCGCGCGTCGGATTTTGCACACAGGCGCCCCGGTGTCCCGGACTACTCTCGAAGGCGCGGCCGCGCATGCCGCGCGCCGATTGGCGCGCCGCGGCACGCTTCAACGATTGATGGAGACAAAGCGATGAGCAGCAACCGAGGTGTCGTATATCTTGAGCCGGGCAAGGTCGAGGTGCAGAAGATCGACTATCCGAAAATGGTCGATCCAAGCGGCCGTGCGATCGGCCACGGCGTGATCCTCAAGGTCGTGAGCACGAACATCTGCGGGTCGGACCAGCACATGGTGCGCGGGCGAACGACCGCGCCGGCCGGTCTTGTGCTCGGTCACGAGATCACCGGCGAGGTGATCGAGGTCGGGCGCGACGTCGAGACGCTGAGGATCGGCGATCTGGTGTCGGTGCCGTTCAACGTTGCGTGCGGGCGCTGTGCGATGTGCAAGGAGCAGCACACCGGCGTATGCCTGAGCGTCAACCCGGCGCGTGCGGGTGGGGCGTACGGGTATGTCGACATGGGCGGATGGATCGGCGGCCAGGCGGAGTACGTGATGGTGCCGTATGCCGACTTCAACCTGCTGAAGTTCCCCGACCGCGACCAGGCGATGGCGAAGATCCGCGATCTCACCTGCCTGTCGGACATTTTGCCGACCGGCTATCACGGTGCCGTGACTGCGGGAGTGAAGCCCGGCTCGACCGTCTATATCGCCGGCGCGGGTCCGGTCGGCATGGCCGCGGCGGCTTCGGCGCGCCTGCTCGGCGCGGCCTGCACCATCGTCGGCGACATGAACCCGGCGCGCCTCGCCCACGCGAAGGCAATGGGTTTCGAAGTGGTCGATCTGTCGAAGGACGCGACACTTGGCGAGCAGATCGCCGAGATCCTTGGCACGCCGGAGATCGATTGCGCGGTCGATTGCGTCGGTTTCGAGGCGCACGGCCATGGCGCGTCCGGCCACGCGGAGGAGGCGCCGGCGACGGTGCTGAATTCACTGATGGAAATTACGCGGCCCGCCGGGGCGATCGGGATTCCGGGGCTCTACGTGACCGACGATCCGGGCGCCAAGGATACAGCGGCGCAGCACGGCAGCCTGAGCATCCGCTTCGGCCTTGGCTGGGCGAAGTCGCATTCGTTCCATACCGGGCAGACGCCAGTGCTCAAGTACAACCGCAACCTGATGCAGGCGATCCTGCACGGTCGTCTGCCGATCGCGGAGATCGTCAACGTGTCCGTGATCTCGCTTGAGCAGGCGCCGGAAGGCTACAAGCAGTTTGATGGCGGTGCGCCACGGAAATTCGTCATCGATCCGCACGGGATGCTGGCGGCGGCGTGATCAGTCGTTCGGGACCAGGAGCGGGCGGCCGATAAAGGGCCGCCCGTCTTCATTGGTGCGGCGTGCGTGTCGAACATCGCCACGCGCGCCGCGCGAGTCACGCATGCATCACCGGAGAATACTGCGCCGACCTGACAGGCGCCGGCGACGTTGCGAGCGGCGCGATCTGCTGCCTGCGTTCGCGCGTTGGCGCGACGCCGAACGCGTCGCGGTAGCTCTTGCTGAAATGGCACGCGGACTGGAAGCCGCACGCCATCGTGATGTGCATGATGGACATGTCGGTCTGCAGCAGTAGCTCGCGCGCGCGGCGCAGACGCAGCGTCAGGTAGTAATGCGTCGGCGTCATCCCGAGATGGTCGCGGAACAGGCGCTGCAGCTGCCGCTGCGACATGCTCGCCAGACGCGCTAGCTCTTCGCGCGACAGCGGCTCCTCGATATTGTTCTCCATCAGCGAGATCACCTCGAACAGCGACTTGTTCGCCGAGCCGAGGCGCGCCACCAGCGGCATCTTCTGCTGCGCGCTCGTGTCGCGCACATGTTCGACGATGAACTGCTCGGCGATCTGCGTGACGCGTGCGCTGCCGACGCGGAGGGTGATCAGGTTCAGCATCATGTCGAGCGGCGCGACGCCGCCCGTGCAGGTGATACGGTCGCGGTCGATCACGAACAGTTCCTTGAGGAAGCGTGTGTCGGGAAACTCTTCCTTCAGCGCCGACATGTTCTCCCAGTGGATGGCGCAGGCGTAGCCGGCGAGCAGCCCGGACTTGGCCAGGGCGTAGGTGCCGGTACACAGGCTGCCCAGCACGATGCCCTCGCGCGCCGCGCGGCGCAGCGCCGACAGGTAGTCCGCCGTGGTCGAGCGCTGCACGTCGACGCCGCCGCAGACGAAGACGATGTCCGGCCGCCCGATGCTGTCGGCGCGGGTGGTGTCGATTGCCAATCCGTTGCTCGCCGTAACCGGGCCGCCTTCCGGGCTGACGATGGACCAGCGGTACAGCTCCTGGCCACTGAGGTAGTTTGCCATCCGCAGCACCTCGATCGCGCTGGTAAACGCAATCATCGTGAAGTTGGGCAACGGCATGAAGGCGAAGTGGGACAGCGACGCGGTTCGGTCGGGCGACATGGGGGCGTTCCTTGAATTCTGATGGCGTTCAGGTCTGAAGCCTGGCTACCGTCTATGGCTTTAGTGATAAAGCGTGCGCAACAAACGTGCCATACGGCGAAACCCTACGTTTGGGGGGCTGGGCTCGTTTGGGACGAGCGGTGTTGCACCGGATGCGTGACACGCCGCACTCGCGCTGCCGCGCGCGGCACTACCGTAGTGCAGTGCAGCATGCAGGTGTGACGGGATAGGAGTCCGCCTTTTTGCACTTGCCCGTGTGCGTCCCATGGCCGACTTGTGCAAATCGGACGCGAATGGCGGAAAAGGAAAAGAACGCGTCTGAATTCATCAATCGACCCAATACCCGAACGACAAGAATAGACCCGTCGGCAACGCTGCGCCGACGAGGCAGGAAGACCCGGCAACCAGGGCCTGTCCCGCCTGTCAGGCAGCCATCTCAATCCCCCCACGGAAGCTCTATGTCGAACACCCAGTCATTCTTCTCGCAGCCCTTGGCCGAGCGCGACGCGCTGGTGCGGAGCGCACTCCTGAAAGAACTCGAGCGGCAGCAGTCGCAAGTCGAGCTGATCGCCTCGGAAAACATCGTGTCGCGCGCCGTGCTCGAAGCGCAGGGCTCGGTGCTGACCAACAAGTACGCGGAAGGATACCCGGGCAAGCGCTACTACGGCGGCTGTGAGTTCGCGGACCAGGTCGAGTCGCTCGCGATCGAGCGCGTGAAGCAGCTCTTCAACGCCGGCTTTGCCAACGTCCAGCCGCACTCCGGCGCGCAGGCGAACGGCTCGGTCATGCTCGCACTGACGAAGCCGGGCGACACCGTGCTCGGCATGTCGCTCGATGCGGGTGGTCACCTGACGCATGGGGCGAAACCCGCCCTGTCGGGCAAGTGGTTCAATGCCGTGCAGTACGGCGTGAACCGCGACACGATGCTGATCGACTACGACCAGGTCGAAGCGCTTTCGCACGAGCACAAGCCGAGCCTGATCATCGCCGGCTTTTCCGCGTATCCGCGCAAGCTGGATTTCGCCCGCTTCCGCGCGATTGCCGATAGCGTCGGCGCGAAGCTGATGGTCGACATGGCGCACATCGCCGGCGTGATTGCCGCGGGCCGTCATCCGAACCCGGTCGAGCACGCGCATGTGGTCACGTCGACGACGCACAAGACCCTGCGCGGCCCGCGCGGCGGCTTCGTGCTGACCAACGACGAGGAGATCGCGAAGAAGATCAACTCGGCCGTGTTCCCGGGCCTGCAGGGCGGCCCGTTGATGCACGTGATCGCGGGCAAGGCGGTCGCCTTCGGCGAGGCGCTGCAGCCGGAATTCAAGACCTACATCGACAACGTGCTTGCCAACGCAGCGGCGCTTGGTGAAGTGCTGAAGGCGGGCGGCGTCGACCTGGTCACGGGCGGCACCGACAACCATCTGCTGCTGGTTGACCTGCGGCCGAAGGGGCTGAAGGGCACGCAGGTCGAGCAGGCGCTCGAGCGCGCCGGCATCACCTGCAACAAGAACGGTATCCCGTTCGATACCGAGAAGCCAACCATCACCTCGGGCATCCGGCTCGGCGCCCCGGCCGCGACAACGCGCGGCTTCGGCGTCACGGAGTTCCGCGAGATCGGCCGCCTGATCCTCGACGTGTTCGAGGCGCTGCGCGCCAACCCGGAAGGCGACCAGGCCACTGAACAGCGCGTGCGCCGCGAGATCTTCGCGCTTTGCGAACGCTTCCCGATCTACTGACCCGCGTACCGAAAAGACTGGAGCAACCAATGAGCGCGCTGCATCAGGACAGCATCATCATCGACGGCCTGAACATCTCCAAGTTCGAGCGTTCGGTTTTCGAAGACATGCACAAGGGCGGCATCACCGCGGCGAACTGTACGGTGTCGGTGTGGGAGAACTTCACCAAGACCGTCGACAACATCGCACTGATGAAGAAGCAGATCCGCGACAACGCCGAGCTGCTGACGCTGGTGCGGACCACCGACGACATCCTGCGCGCGAAGCGGGAAGGCAAGACCGGCGCGATCCTCGGCTTCCAGAACGCGCACGCGTTCGAGGACAACCTTGGCTATATCGAAGCGTTCGCCGACATGGGCGTGCGTGTGGTGCAGCTCTGCTACAACACCCAGAACCTGGTCGGCACCGGCTGCTACGAGCGCGACGGCGGGCTGTCCGACTTCGGCCGCGAAGTCATCACCGAGATGAACCGCGTCGGGATCATGGTCGATCTGTCGCACGTCGGTGGCAACACGTCGTCCGAAGCGATCGCGTTCTCGAAGAAGCCGGTCTGCTATTCACACTGCCTGCCGTCCGGTCTCAAGGAGCATCCGCGCAACAAGAGCGATGCGCAGCTGCGGGAGATTGCCGATGCGGGCGGCTTCGTCGGCGTGACGATGTTCGCGCCGTTCCTCAAGCGCGGCATCGAGGCGACGGTCGACGACTACATCGAAGCGATCGACTACGTCGTGAACCTGGTCGGCGAGGACGCGGTCGGTATCGGCACCGACTTCACGCAGGGCTACAGCACTGAGTTCTTCGACATGCTGACGCACGACAAGGGCCGTTATCGCCGCCTGACCAACTTCGGCAAGGTGATCAACCCGGAAGGCATCCGGACCATCGGCGAGTTCCCGAACCTGACCGCGGCGATGGAGCGTGCGGGCTGGAAGGCGTCGCGCATCCGCAAGATCATGGGTGAGAACTGGGTGCGCGTGTTCAAGGACGTCTGGGGCGCGTAATCCACACATAAGCCGCCAGTTCTTTCACGCAATCACAAAAACACGGGACGTGCCTGCGCGAAACGCGCTGGCACGCGGGCGATGCCGCGCCTGCGCGATGACGCAAACGGCCATTTTTCCTCACGGAGTCACCACGATGCAACCGCAACTGCCGATCAACGTCGATCCCGATACCGGCGTCTGGACCACCGATGCGCTGCCCATGCTGTATGTGCCGCGCCACTTCTTCACCAACAACCACGTCGCCGTCGAAGAGGCGCTGGGCCGCGATACCTATGTGGAGATCCTCTACAAGGCCGGCTACAAGTCCGCGTACCACTGGTGCGACAAGGAAGCGAAGCTGCACGCGATCAGCGGGATGGCGGTGTTCGAGCACTACCTGAAACGGCTGTCGCAGCGCGGCTGGGGACTGTTCTCGATCCTGGAGGCCGATCCGGCGACGGCCCGCGCGCGCATCGCGCTGCGGCACTCGTCATTCGTGCTCGCGCAGCCGGAAAAGGAAGGCAAGCTTTGCTACATGTTCGCCGGCTGGTTCGCTGGCGCGATGGACTGGGTCAATGACACGACGCCAGCAGGCAAGGGCGCACCGCGCGCGCAGTCGAAGGAGGTGCAGTGCGCGGCCGAGGGTCACGATCATTGCGTGTTCGAAGTGTCGCCAGTCGCCCACTAAGCAACTTGCACCGACCGAACCCGTCCGCACTACGAACCATACAAACGCCAGAGGTCGTCCGCGATGCGTTATCCCCACTTGTTCAAACCTTTGCAGCTCAACCAGCTGACGCTGCGCAACCGGATCGTCAGCACCGCGCACGCCGAGGTGTATGCGGAGCCGGGCGGCTTGCCGGGCGACCGTTACATTCGCTATTACGAAGAGAAGGCGAAGGGCGGCGTCGGCCTGGCGATCTGCGGTGGCTCGAGCCCGGTCTCCATCGACAGTCCCCAGGGCTGGTGGAAGTCGGTGAACCTGGCGACCGACCAGATCATCGATCCGCTGTCGCGTCTCGCCGAGACGATGCACCGTCACGGCGCGAAGATCATGATCCAGGCGACGCATATGGGGCGCCGCTCGGCGTTTCACGGCGAGCACTGGCCGCACCTGATGACGCCGTCCGGCGTGCGCGAGCCGGTGCACCGCGGCAACGCCAAGATCATCGAGGTCGAGGAGATCCGCCGGATCATCACCGACTTCGCCGCTGCTGCGAAGCGCGTCAAGGACGCGGGGATGGACGGCATCGAGATCTCGGCCGCGCACCAGCATTTGATCGACCAGTTCTGGAGCCCCCGCACCAACTTCCGCACGGACGAGTGGGGCGGCAGCCTGCAGAACCGCCTGCGCTTCGGCGTCGAGGTGCTGAAGGCGGTACGCGAGGCGGTCGGCAAGGACTTCTGCGTCGGACTGCGGATGTGCGGCGACGAATTCCATGAAGACGGTCTCGATCACGAGCAGCTCAAGGAGATCGCCCAGGCGATGTCCGAATCGGGGCTGATCGACTATCTCGGCGTGATCGGATCCGGCGCGGATACGCACAACACGCTCGCGAACTGCATGCCGCCGATGGCGCTGCCGCCCGAGCCGTTCGTGCATCTCGCCGCGGGTATCAAGGCGGTGGTCAAGGTGCCGGTGATGCACGCGCAGAGCATCCGCGACGCGGGCCAGGCCGAGCGCCTGCTCGCCAGCGGCATGGTCGACCTGGTCGGCATGACGCGCGCGCAGATGGCCGATCCGCATATGGTCATCAAGATCCGCGACGGGCGCGAGGACGAGATCAAGCAATGCGTCGGCGCGAACTACTGCATCGACCGCCAGTACAACGGCCTGGACGTGTTGTGCGTGCAGAACGCGGCGACGTCGCGCGAGGCGACCATGCCTCACCTGATCGAGAAGTCGCGCGGCCCGAAGCGCAAGGTCGTCGTGGTCGGCGCGGGTCCGGCGGGGCTGGAGGCGGCGCGCGTCGCGCGTTCGCGCGGACATGACGTTGTGCTGTTCGAGAAGAACACCGAAGTGGGCGGGCAGATCATGCTGGCGTCGAAGGCGCCGCAGCGCGAGCAGATGGCGGGCATCGTGCGCTGGTTCGACATGGAGACCAAACGCCTCGGCGTCGACCGGCGCCTGGGCGTCGAAGCCGACGCGAAGATGATCATGGCGGAGAAGCCGGACATCATCGTGCTGGCGACCGGCGGCCGCGCATTCTCCGACCAGGTGCCCGCGTGGGGCGTCGCCGAGGGGCTGGCGGTCAGCTCGTGGGATGTGCTGTCCGGGCGCGTCGAAGCGAAGCAGAACGTGCTGGTCTACGACGGCGTGAGCACGCATGCAGGCGCGGGCGTGGCCGACTACCTGGCCAGTCGCGGCGCCAAGGTGGAGATCGTCACGCCCGATGTGAAGGTTGCCGATGACTGCGGCGGCACGACGTTCCCGATCTTCTATCGCCGCCTGTACGCGCAGGGCGTGATCCACACCCCGAACTACTGGCTCGATCGCGTCTACGAGGAGGACGGCAAGAAGATCGCGGTGCTGCGCAACGAGTACACGGAAGAACTCGAGGAACGCGCGGTCGACCAGGTGGTGATCGAGAACGGTTCGACGCCGAACGACGCGCTGTACTGGAAGCTGAAGCCGGAATCGCTCAACCGCGGCCAGGTCGACGTGCACAAGCTGTTCGCTGCGGAGCCGCAGCCGTGCCTGTCGGAGACGCTCGGCAACGGCCGCTTCCTGTTGTTCCGGGTCGGTGACTGCATCTCGATGCACAACATCCACGGCGCGATCTACGACGCGCTGCGGCTCGTGAAGGATTTCTGACGATGAACCCGTCCAACCTGATTACCGTCCTGCTCTGGCTGTCGGTGGCGGGGCTCGCCTTCGCGGTGTTGAAGCGCGCGTCGTACTGGCGGCTCGGGCGGGCGAGCGCGCCCGGCACGCTCGGCATTGCCAATCTGTTCGCGATCCCCAAGCGCTATTTCGTCGACCTGCACCACGTGGTCGCACGCGACCCGTACATCGCCAAGACGCACGTCGCCACGGCCGGCGGCGCGATCGGCGCGCTTGCGCTGGTGTTCGTCAACTACGGTCTCGCCATCTACTCGCCCTGGCTCGACAAGCTGACCTTTGCCGCGGCGCTGGTGATGCTGGTCGGTGCGGTGTTCGTGTGGCGCCGGCGCCGGTCGAAGGACGTGCCCGCGCGCCTGTCGAAGGGGCCGTGGAATACGCTGCCATGGCTGCTCGGTTCGTTCGCGCTCGGGCTCGCCCTGTTCTCGCTGGTACCGGCCGGTCTGATGTCGGGCGCGTTCGCCGTGTTCTGCGCGGTGCTGATCGCCGTCGGCGCCCTGGCCATGACGGTCGGCGCGGCGCAAGGCGGGCCGATGAAGCATGCGATCGCGGGCCTGCTGCATCTTGCATTCCATCCGCGCCAGGAGCGCTTCGCGGCGTCGCCCGAGTCGTACACAGGAAACGGCACCGCCACGCCGCCGACCGCGCTCAAGCTGCCCGACATCGATCAGCGGGAGTATGGCGTCGCGAAGCCGGTCGAGTTCCGCTGGAACCAGTTGCTGAGCTTCGACGCGTGCGTGCAGTGCGGCAAGTGCGAGGCCGCATGTCCGGCGTTCGCTTCGGGCCAGCCGCTGAACCCGAAGAAGCTGATCCAGGATCTCGTCGTCGGGATGGCGGGCGGAACCGATGCCGCGTACGCAGGCAGCCCGACCCCCGGCATTCCCGTCGGCCGGCATCGCGGCGAGCCGAACGGCCCGATCGTATCCGGCCTGATCGAGGCACAGACATTGTGGTCGTGTACCACCTGCCGCGCTTGCGTGCAGGAGTGCCCGATGCTGATCGAGCACGTCGATGCCATCGTCGACATGCGCCGCAACCAGACGCTTGAGCATGGCACCGTGCCGGGCAAGGGCGCCGAAGTGCTCGCGAACCTGCGCGAAACCGGCACGATGGGCGGCTACGATACCGCTGCGCGCTATGACTGGTCGGTCGACCTGAATGCGCCGGTGGCGCAGCCCGGCAAGACGGTCGACGTGCTGATCGTCGCCGGCGAGGGCGCGTTCGACATGCGCTACCAGCGCACGCTGCGCGCGTTCGTCAAGGTGCTGAACCAGGCGGGCGTCGACTATGCGGTGCTCGGCGAGGTGGAAACCGACACTGGCGATGTCGCGCGCCGCCTGGGCGACGAGGCGACCTTCCAGCAGCTGGCCAAGCACCTGATCGGCACGCTCGGCACGCTGTCGTTCCGCCAGATCGTGACGGCCGATCCGCACGCGATGCACAGCCTGCGTAACGAATACCGTGCGCTGGGTCTGCGTGTCGAGGTGAAGCATCACACCACCTATATGGCTGAGCTCGCGTCGAGCGGGCTGATCGCGCCGAAAGCGGTCGAGGCGCTGCGCGACAAGCGCATCACCTATCACGATCCCTGCTATCTCGGCCGCTACAACGGCGAAACCGAAGCCCCGCGCAAGCTGCTGAAGACGATCGGCATCCAGGTGGTCGAGATGGAACGCAACGGCATGCGCGGGCGCTGCTGCGGCGGCGGGGGTGGCGCACCGTTGACAGATATTCCCGGCAAGCAGCGCATCCCCGACATCCGCATCGCCGATGCGCGCGCGGCGGGCGCGGACGTGGTCGCGGTCGGATGCCCGAACTGCACGGCGATGCTGGAAGGCGTCGTCGGCCCGCGCCCTGACGTGCTTGACGTGGCTGAACTGGTCGCCGCCTCGCTGGAGTGAATCGATGAACACGACGAAACGAATCGACCCGCGCCGGCCGTTCATCATCACGGCGGCGGGCCTCAGGCGGATCACGCTGGGCGAGTCCGGCAGCGCGGACGCAAGCGCCGCGCACTGGCCCGCGCACGGCCACGCAGCCGAGGGGGCAAAGCCACGGCGGATGGTGAAGGAGCCGCGCCATGTGCTGCTCGTCGCCGCGCACAGCGAACGCGGCGCGCTGGACGAGCATGCGCGCCAGGCAGTCGCGGCGGCCGCGCTGCTCGCCGATGCGCAGACCGAAGTGATGCTGATGGTGTTCGGGGAACTGAAGGACGACGCGGCGGAGCTCGGCGTCGACAAGCTTATCGCGCTGCCAGAGTTCGACCGGCGCACGTTCGCGCCAGACAGCGAGCTGCGGGCACTGCAGGCGTGCGCGACGGCGCTGTCGCCCCGGCATGTCTTCCTGCCCGACAACGCGAACGGCGACGGCGATCTCGGCCGGCGATACGCGGCTGCGGCGGGCGCCAGCGTCGCGACGGAAGTGGTCGAGATCGACGCGCGGCATGTCGGCGTGTATGCGCACGCCAGGCGTGCGTTCGCGACCCGAGCGCTGCCCGAGGTCATCCTGCTCGCGCCAGGGGCGGTTGACACGAAGCTGCCGTTCACCGGCGCGGGCGAGCGCCTGTCCGGCGAATTCCTGCACGCCAGGGGAGGGACGCAACTGTATCGCGACCTCGGTGTCGAGGAAATCGATGCCGCCCAGGTCGCGCTGGAGGAGGCGGACTTCATCGTGGCGGCTGGCAACGGCGTGACCGACGTCGGCGCCTTCGAGCGGCTCGCGGGCGCGTTCGGCGCCGCGATCGCCGCCAGCCGCGTCGCGGTCGACAACGGGCATTTCACGCGTGACAAGCAGGTCGGCGCGACCGGCAAGACCGTCGAGGCCAGCGTCTACATTGCGTTTGGTATCTCCGGCGCGGTGCAGCACCTGCAAGGCATCAAGGACTGCCGTCACGTGATCGCAGTCAATCTGGACGGCAGCGCGCCGATCGCCAAACGCGCGAACCTGACCATCGTCGGCGACGCGCAGGCAACGATCGCCGCACTGTTCGAGCAGGTCCAGGCCGCGCGCCCCGCACGGGGTCAGCAGCCGGCCGCAGCCCGTCCCCGCGAAGCCGCAGGAGCCGCAGCATGAACGCCCCCACACAAGTGCAACGTATCGCGGTGCTGGTGTCCGTCGGCCGCCATCCGGTCAGCGGCGCACCGCGCTACAGCCGCAACGACGCCGCCGCGCTCGAGCTCGGCCGCGGCCTCGCGGAAAAATATCGCGCGCGGCTCGCCGTGATTCACGCGGGCGACGCCGCCGATCCCGCGCTCAACGACTACCTGGCGCTCGGCGCGAGCGAAGTCCAGGTGCTCGCTTGCGCGGGTGGCGAAGACGCCGCGCGCGCGCTTGCCGCCCACGTGAAGGACTATGACCTCGTGCTGACCGGCACCCGCGCGGAGGGCGCGTACGACACAGGGATGTTGCCCTACGGCGTTGCCGCGGCGCTCGGCTGGCCGCTGGTCGGATCGGCCGTCGACGTCGACATCGGCGGTGGTCGCGTCGCCGTGCGGCAGTTCCTGCCGAAGGGACTGCGCCGGCGCGTCGATGCCACGCTGCCCGCGGTGGTTGCCGTACATCCGCTCGCGAACGCGCAGCCCCGCTATGCGTACGCGCGGCTGCGCGCGGGCACGATCCGGCCGGTGCCTGCGGCGCGATGTGAAGATGGCGCCGCCGCCGCATGGACGCTCGGCACCGTCGAGCGCAAGCCGGTCAGGCTGGCCGCCGCCGAGAAGCGCTCCGGGCATGCCCGGATGCTGTCTGCGACGACGACCGAGAGCCGCGGCGGGAACGTCGTAAATGGTGGGACTTCGGTCGAAAAAGCACAAGTGATCCTCGCCTACTTGCGCGAGCATCAACTCATCGACTACTGACACGTTGCCGGTCTGTCGGCAAGCAACCAGGGATGCAGGAAATCCGGAGCAAACAATGAAAGTATCGGCAGACATTCGCGCGCTGGTGGAGCGGCGCAAGGCGGGATACAGCCTCGAGGCGCCTTTCTATCTGAGCGAGGAGATTTTCGCGCTGGACATGGAGGCGATTTTCCGCAAGCACTGGATCCAGGTGGCGGTCGAGCCTGACGTGCCGGAGCCGGGCGATTATGTGACGGTCGAGCTCGGCCACGACTCGATCCTGATCGTGCGCGACGATGACATGCAGGTCCGCGCGTTCCACAACGTCTGCCGCCATCGCGGCGCGCGGCTGTGCAACGCGGACAAGGGCACGGTCGGCAACATCGTCTGCCCGTATCACAGCTGGACCTACAACCTGAACGGCGACCTGATGTTCGCCGAGCACATGGGCGAGAAGTTCGACCGCTGCAAGCACAGCCTGAAGTCCGTTCACGTCGAGAACCTTGCCGGCCTGATCTTCGTCTGCCTCGCGGACGAGCCGCCAGCCGACTTCGCGGCGATGCGGGCCGCGATGGAGCCATACCTGCTGCCGCACAACCTGGCGGACACCAAGGTCGCCGCGCAGATCGATGTGCTCGAGAAAGGCAACTGGAAGCTCACGATGGAGAACAACCGCGAGTGCTATCACTGCGTGGCGAACCATCCGGAGCTGACCATTTCGTTGTACGAGTACGGCTTCGGCTATCAGCGCTCGCCCGCCAACGCCGAGGGCATGGAAGCGTTCGAGCGCACCTGCATCGAGCGTGCCGCGGAATGGGAAGCGATGAGCCTGCCATCGGCGGAGATCGAGCAACTGCTCGACACCACCGGCTTCCGCACCCAGCGCCTGCCGCTCGACCGCAGCGGCGAATCGCAGACGCTCGACGCCAGGGTAGCGTCGAAGAAGCTGCTCGGCAAGTTCGAGCAAGCCGACCTGGGCGGGCTCTCGTTCTGGACGCAGCCGAACTCGTGGCATCACTTCATGAGCGACCACATCGTCACGTTCTCGGTGATCCCGCTGTCGGCCGGCGAAACGCTGGTTCGCACCAAGTGGCTGGTCCACAAGGATGCGCAGGAGGGCGTCGATTATGACGTGAAGAACCTGACCGCGGTGTGGAACGCGACCAACGACCAGGATCGCGCGCTGGTTGAGTACTCGCAGTGTGGCGCGGGCAGCAGCGCGTACGAACCCGGCCCGTACTCGCCGTTCACTGAAGGCCTGGTCGAGAAGTTCTCGGCCTGGTATATCGGCCGGCTGGCCGAGCAGATCGGCGCGTAGGCGCAACAGCGGAGGCAGACATGATGCGCGATGCGGTCTTTACCGAGCCAGCGGACAGCCGGGTAACCCGCCCGGCGTTCTGGAGCGCGCTCCCCGAGCGCTGGACGAGCGAGGTCGAGGAGACGCTCGTGTGCTGCCAGGTGCGGCAGGAAACCCACGACGTGAAGAGTTTCTTCTTCCGCTCGCCCGAGGGGAGGGCGTTTGTGTTCGAGCCGGGGCAGTTCATCACGCTCGAGCTGGATATCGAGGGCGAGACGATCAATCGCTGCTACACGGTCTCGTCGTCGCCGGCGCGGCCGCACACCATCTCGATCACGGTCAAGCGCGTGCCGGGCGGCAAAGTGTCGAACTGGCTGCATGACCACCTGAAGCCGGGGGCGTCGATCCGCGTGCTCGGCCCGGCCGGCGAGTTCACGTGCGCGCGCCATCCGGCGCGCAAGTACCTGTTCCTGTCCGCGGGCTCCGGCATCACGCCACTGATGTCGATGAGCCGGGCGCACCACGATCTCGCCGAAGATCGGGACATCGTGTTCGTGCACAGCGCGCGCACGCCGGACGACATCATCTTCGCGCGCGAGCTCGATCTGATCGCGGCAAGCCATGCGAATTTCCGCACGTCCTTTGTCTGCGAGCGGGTTGGCGCGCGCACCAGCTGGCCGGGCGTGACGGGCTTCCTGTCGCTGCCGTTGCTCAAGCTGATCGCGCCGGACTTCATGGAGCGCGAGATCTTCACGTGCGGGCCAGCGCCGTACATGAAGGCGGTGCGCGGCCTGCTCGACGAGGCGGGCTTCGAGCGCAGCCGCTACCACGAGGAGAGCTTCTCGTTCGAGGCACTGACCGCAGAGGCCAGCGAGCCGGTCGCCGATGCCGCCGCGGCGGCAAACGACGAGGCGGGGTCGGCGCAGTTCAATGTCAGCTTCGCCAGGAGCCAACGCGAGATCCTCTGCGGCGCGGGGCAGCATGTGCTCGACGCGGCGCGCCAGTCAGGCGTGCGGCTGCCGGCGTCATGCACGCAGGGGATGTGCGGGACCTGCAAGGTCAGGCTGGTTGCCGGGCAGGTCGAGATGAAGCACAACGGCGGCATCCGCCAGCGCGAGATTGACCAGGGCATGGTGCTGCTGTGCTGCAGCAAGCCGCTGTCGGATCTCGTGATCGATAAATAAGACGGGACGCCTGCCAGGCGGGTGGCGCAGCACGACGTCCGTCGCAATGCCTGGCCAGGGCGACGACGATTCTAACTAAACGGGGCGCTACCGCCCCGACCACTGGAGGTATGCCATGAAGCTCTTTGCAAAGGTGTTTTGGGCCGGCGCAGCGTCGGTGATGATGACATGGAGCGCGCTGGCGCTGGGGGATGCCAAGCCGACCTTGAAGATAGGCTACGTCGAGGGTTGGGACGACAGCGTCGCGACGACGAATGTCGCCGCACGGATCATCGAAAAGAAACTGGGCTACCCGGTGCAACTGGTGCCGGTCGCGGCGGGCGTGATGTGGCAGGGCGTCGCGCGCGGCGATCTCGATGCGACGCTGTCCGCCTGGCTGCCGGTGACGCAGGGCGCGTACTGGGATCAGTTCAAGGCCAAGGTTGTCAATCTCGGACCGAACTTCACTGAGGCAAGGATCGGCCTGATCGTTCCCGCGTCGGTGAGCGCGAAGAGCATCGATGACCTGAACGCGCAGAAGACGGCGTTCGAAGGCCGCATCGTTGGCATCGATGCCGGTGCCGGCGTGATGCGCAAGGCTTCCGAGGCGATCAAGAGTTATGGGCTCAGTTATTCGCTGATGCCGAGCTCGGGCAGCGCGATGACGGCCGAGCTGGCGCGCTCGATGAACGCGAACAAGCCGGTGATCGTCACGGGCTGGGCGCCGCACTGGATGTTCGCGAAGTGGAAGCTGCGTTTCCTGGAGGATCCGAAGAAGGTGTTCGGCGATGCCGAGCATGTCGACAACATCGTGAACCCGGGCCTGGAGACGAAGGCCAAGCCGGTTGTCGTATTCCTGAAGAAGTTCCAGTGGAAGCCGGGCGAGATCGATAGCGTGATGCTGGCGATCCAGAGCGGCACCAAGCCCGATGCGGCCGCCGATGCGTGGATCGCCGCGAATGCGGAACGCGTGAATGCATGGGTGGAGGGCGCGCATTAATTCGGCACGCGACCCAAGGAGACAGTATGCGCCGGCCACGATTCCATCGCGATCGTGGCCGGTGTGCATTGAGCTTACTGAAACACGACTGTCCGGTCCCCGTTCAGGAGCACCCGTCGTTCGATGAACGCGTTGACGGCGCGGGCCAGCGTGATGCACTCAACGTCGCGCCCGACGGCAAGCAGCTGGTCCGGCCGGTACGAATGATCGACACGCTCGACGACCTGCTCGATGATCGGGCCTTCGTCGAGATCGTCGGTGACGAAATGCGCGGTCGCGCCAATCAGCTTGACGCCGCGTGCATGTGCCTGGTGATACGGCTTCGCGCCCTTGAAGCCGGGCAGGAACGAGTGGTGGATGTTGATCGCGCAATTGGCCAGCCTGGCGCTTGTCTGTGGCGACAGCACCTGCATGTAGCGCGCAAGGATGACCAGCTCCGCACCGCTTGACTCGAACAGGTCAAGCCATTGCGCTTCCTGCTGCGCCTTGGTTTCGGGCGTGATGGGAAAGTGCCGGAACGGCAGGTCATGCTGCCGCGCGAGCGGCTCCAGGTCGGGATGGTTGGAAGCGATCCCGACGATGTCCATCTTCAACTCGCCCATGCGCCAGCGGAACAGCAGGTCCGCGAGGCAGTGCTCGAGCTTCGACACCATGATCAGCACCTTCGGGCGCGCGTACGCGTCGTGGATCGCCCATTGCATGCCGAAACCCTCCGCTATCGGCGTGAACTCCTGGCGCAACACGTCGACGCGCAGCGCTTGTTCGCGCGTCGGATGGAAGACGCAGCGCAGGAAGAAGCGGTTGCTCAGGTCGTCGTCGAAGACGGTCAGTTCATCGATGTAGCAGCGGTGACGCTCAAGCAGGCCGACCACGGCGGCGACCTGGCCGGGTGCGCTCGGGCACGACAGCGTCAGGATGAATTGTTGTGAACGAGACAGCGCGTCCATGCGATTCCTCTGTTGGGTTGAATGGCGCGGGGCGCAGCGTGCGCACGCATACCATGCGCGAAGTAGAGCAGGAGGAATGGCGGCCCGGATAGAACCGAAGCGCCGCGTGCATGGTATCGGCCCGTCATGCCGGAGCTTGCGGTGCGGGATGCTGTTGTCACGAACCGGAAGGGGACACGGGGCGCTTCAGAACCATTCCGCGTCGTTTGTGAACTGGCGGCGCCAGGGATCAGTTTCCGTTGTTTGCCCTTGTCGCATTTCTGCAAGCGCTTGTCGGAATTCGTCGGCAGGCGGGGGCCTTTTCTGGCAACTATGTAGGTATCGCGCAATTGCGCTTGTGATGCGACGGATCAGGTTTGCCGAGGGCATTCCAGGAAAAAGGTAGCAATACGCCGGCAACGCTCCCCGGACAGAGGGAAACGCAGCAAGGCATTGCTATGTGATGTGTGAGTCCCCGCAGGATCAGGAGAAGATTTCGATGGATAGTCCAAAGGTCGTGGTCGAAGGTCTGTGCAAGGTATTCGGAAGCAATCCGAAGCAGGCGCTCGATATGCTCGCATCCGGTTCGACGAAAGACGAAGTGTTCAGGCGCACCGGCCAGGTCGTCGGCGTGCACAACGTGTCGTTCGAGGTGCAGGAAGGCGAAATTTTCGTGCTGATGGGCCTGTCAGGCTCCGGCAAGTCGACGTTGATCCGTCTCGTGAACCGGCTCGTCGAACCGACCGCCGGCAAGGTGCTGATCGGTGGCCGCGACGTGGCGGCCGTAAGCTGCTCGGAACTGATCGCGCTGCGCCGCACGGACATGAGCATGGTGTTCCAGTCGTTCGCGCTGATGCCACAGCGCACCGTGCTTTCGAACGCCGCATTCGGGCTGGAGGTGGCTGGCGTGAGCAGGAAGGAGCGCGAGCGCCGTGCCATGGATGTGCTTGAGCAGGTCGGCCTGGCGACGTTTGCGCAGAAGCTTCCCCGCGAGTTGTCGGGCGGCATGCAGCAACGCGTCGGCCTTGCGCGCGCGCTTGCCGTCAACCCGTCGCTAATGATCATGGACGAGGCGTTCTCCGCGCTCGATCCGCTCAAGCGAAAGGAAATGCAGAACGTGCTGCTGCAGCTGCAGAAGGAGCATCGGCGCACGATCATGTTCGTGTCGCACGACCTGGAAGAAGCGCTGCGCATCGGCAGCCGGATTGCAATCATGGAAGGCGGCCGCCTGGTCCAGGTCGGCACGCCGCAGGAAATCATTGCGAGGCCGGCCGACGACTACGTCCGCACGTTCTTCGACGGCATCGACACCTGCCGCTACCTGACCGCCGGCGACCTGATGCAGACCGACGCCGTGCCGATCGTGTCAAAGCCCGATGCGGCGAGCATCGCCAGGACGCTGAACGGTCACGCCAGCTATGCCTTTGTGCTCGATGCCCAGCGCAAGGTCCGTGGCTGCGTCATGCGCGATGCTGCGCCGGACGTGCGGCCGGTCGAAAGCATCCGGCGCGATGCGTCGCTTGAACACGTCGTCGAGCGCGTCGTCGCGAGCCCGAACGCGCTGCCGGTCGTCGACCACGACGGCTGCTACTGCGGCTCGGTTGACCGTGCCGTCATCCTGAAGGCCATCACGCACCACTCGCGAGGTAACCATGTCTGAAATGCTTCCGCTCGGCCGCTGGGTCGACCAGTCTGTCCACTACCTGCTCGATCACGACGCGGCGACGTTCGACGCGATCGGGCGCGCGATCGAGGGGCTTGCCGCACTGATCGAGCACGGCCTGCAGGCGGTGCCGATGTGGCTGATGATGGCGATCTTCATCGGCATCGGCATCGGCCTCTGGCGCGTCGGTTGGCGCTTCGCGCTGTTCACGGCCGCGTCGCTGTTCGTGATCTTCGCGACAGGGTTCTGGGACCAGACCGTCATCACGCTGGGCCTTACACTGTCGTCGACCATCATCAGCCTGCTGCTCGGGATTCCGCTCGGCATCTGGGCGGCGAAGAGCAGGGTAGTCGCGGCCGTCGTGCGTCCGATCCTGGACCTGATGCAGACCATGCCGGCGTTCGTCTACCTGATTCCTGCCGCGATGCTGTTCGGTCTCGGCCGCGTTCCGGGCATCCTGTCGACGGTGATCTTTGCGATGCCGCCCGCGGTGCGTCTGACGAGCCTTGGCATCCGCCAGGTGAACATGGAGATCGTCGAGGCCGGCCAGGCGTTCGGTTGCACGCCGTGGCAGCTTCTGTACAAGGTGCAGTTTCCGAACGCGCTGCCGTCGATCATGCAGGGCGTCAACCAGACGATCATGATGGCGCTGTCGATGGTGATCATCGCCTCGATGGTTGGCGCGGGCGGCCTGGGCAACGAGGTGCTGGCGAGCATCCAGCGTCTGGACATCGGCCTGGGCTTTGAAAGCGGCCTGTCGGTCGTGCTGCTGGCAATTGTCCTCGACCGCATCACCGAGAGCTTCGGCCGCGCGCCGGGCACGGCGAAGGCGCCGCTGTTCTGGGGGCTCAGGCAACTGTTTGGCGCCAAGGCCACGACAGCGCAAGCCTGATCCCGGGGTCATCCGTTCGCCAGGAGAGCCATGTGAGGTCCGTTGCCGCCGTACCAGCTGACAGCGCTTCACCTTCAATGTCGTCCCTCGCGCATTTCGGCTTCCTGGCGCTGCCTGAATTCTCGATGATCGCGTTCTCGAGCGCGGTGGAAGTGCTGCGCATGGCGAACTATGTCGGGCGCGCCGAGCATTACACGTGGTCGGTCTATTCGCCAGACGGCGCGCCGGTGCACGCGAGCAACGGCATCGTGGTACGGCCGACGCGCGCATTGGATGGGACGAGACTGCCGGACGTGATGATCGTCTGCGGCGGCATTCGCATCCGCGATGTTTTCGACGACGGCACGCGTGCGGTGCTGGGCCGACTCGCCGGGCAGGACATTCCGCTCGGCGGCATCTGCACGGGTGCCTATGCGCTGATGGCGAGCAGGTTGCTCGACGGATACCGCTGCGCCGTGCATTGGGAGAACCGGTCCGCACTGCACGGCGAGTTCCCGCTGGTGCTTTTCGCCGACGAGCTGTTCGTCATCGACCGCGACCGGCTTACCTGCACGGGCGGCACCGCGCCGATCGACATGATGCTGAATCTCGTCGGTCTGCGCTTCGGCCGGCAGCTTGCCACGCAGGTCTCTGAGCAGTTCATTCTCGAGCGGATCCGCAGCGCGACCGATCCGCAGCCGATTCCCGTCGATGCGCGGGTTGGGCTCTCGCGCGCGGAGCTGATCGAGGTGGTGCGGCTGATGGAGGCGAATATTGAGGAACCGCTGTCGCTCGATGAACTGGCGCGGCTCGTGCGGCTGTCGCAGCGGCATCTGCAGCGGATGTTCAAGCTCTATCTGAATGTGTCGCCGACCCACTATTACCTTACCCTGCGCCTGAAGCGCGCGCGCGACCTGCTGCGCACGACCAACGCGTCAATCGCCCGTGTGACGACCGTGTGCGGATTCCATTCGCCGTGCCATTTCAGCAAGGCATACCGCGCGCTGTTTGGTCATGCGCCCAGCCACGAACGCCGGCCGCCGGGACGATGACCGGCGGCATGCACCAACTACTGACTTCGACATGCTGATGAGCCAGACGATCTCGCAAACGCTGCGCACTCCACTGTATGAGCGTCACCGTGTCTTCCACGCTCGTATGGCCGATGTTGGTGGCTGGGAGCTGCCGACCGCCTATGGTTCTCAGATCGAAGAGCACCACATCGTACGGGCGGATGCCGGTATGTTCGACCTTTCGCACATGTGCGTGGTTGACATACACGGGACGGATGTTCGCATGCTTCTTGGCAAGCTTCTCGCCAACGACATCGGCAAACTTAAAACGCAAGGCAAGGCACTTTATTCGTGCATGCTTAACAACGAAGACGGTGTGATCGATGACCTCGTTGTTTACTACCTGGACGATGAGTACTTCCGCATCGTCTTGAACGCGCACACCGCAAGCGGCGACATTCGATGGATCCGCTCGCAGATCGTTGCCACGAACAGCTCGGTGACTCTTGTCCCCCGACGCCAGGATCTGGTTACGGGCGATGCAGAGCCGCTGGCAATTATCGCAGTGCAGGGTCCCAATGCTCGGGAAAGGGTGTTTCGAGCGATTCCATCAACGCATACCGCTGAAAAGGTAAGGCCGTTCAATTCCATCACCGTTCACGACGCTGCAGTGGGCGAATTGATGTTGGCGCGAACCGGGAAAACCGGCGAGGATGGTTTCGAATTGATCATGCTGGCAAAGCATGCTGCTCAAGTGTGGGACATGCTGAGGTCGGCTGGCATTCACGCAACAGGCCTGGACGCATGGGAGACCCTTCGGCTCGAGGCGGGCACGCACCTGAACGGGCGGGACATGGATCCACAGACCTCGCCCTTCGATGCGGGTTTAGGCTGGAGTGTCGATCTTGGGTCGGAGCGCGATTTTGTCGGCAAGGCAGCGCTATGCACTCGCCGCCAGACCCGGAAGTTCGTCGGACTCGCCTTTGAGGGCGCCGCGGTAGCCCGCACGCAAAGCCCAGTGACGAATCACCAGGGAGAGGTGATCGGGAAGGTCACCAGCGGTACGTATAGTCCGACACTTCGATTCGCCATCGCTTTGGCGCTGATTTCCCCTGACATCAAGTTCGGCTCGTATGTGAGTGTTGATGTCTACAACAACAGGATCTCTGCGAAAGTAGTCCGTCCGCCTTTCGTACGGGACGGAAGTCCAGTGCAGCAACACGACCATGCATGACAACTTGCCAGAGCGCTTGCGCTCGCTCCTTTTCGTTCCTGCGGACAGTGACCGGAAGCTTGCGGCCTCGCTGAAGTCAACTGCGGATGGCCTGGTGTTCGACCTCGAGGATGCCGTGCCCGAACAAGGAAAGGACGACGCACGGTCCCGGTTGGTCGGCTTCCTCGAACAGCACCGCAGCTCGATGCACTCGGCCTTGCTGGTGCGTGTCAATGGTCTGGCGTCCGGCCATATCCTGCGCGACCTGGCGGCCGTGATCCCGCACCGGCCCAGCGCGATTGTGCTGCCGAAGTGCCGTAGTGTCGATGACGTGCACCGCCTCTGCGACTTCCTCGCGGCTTTTGAATGTGCGCTATTGGACGATGGCTGGAAAGTCTCTATCATCGCGATGGCAACCGAATCGTCCGAAGGTGTGTTCGGACTGTCGTCGTATCGCAATGCGCCCTTGCGCCTGCGTGCGCTGATGTGGGGCGTGGATGACCTTGCGGCCGACCTTGGCGTATTCTCACCGCATATCGGCAAGGAGCTGAGTGCGCCGTTTTCCGTGGCTCGTACCATGTGCCTGATGGCGGCGGCCCAGGCGGGTATCGACGCCATCGATGCTGTCAGCACACGCCTGACCGACCCGGTGCAGATCGGAGAAGAGGCCGCGCAGGCGAAGCGGGACGGATTTTCGGCCAAGGCTGCAGCGCATCCTTCTCATATTGAAGCCATCAATCAGGCGTTCTTGCCGCAGGAAGAGGAGATACGCTGGGCCAGCCAGGTGGTCGAGGCGTTCTCAAGGGTCGGCGCCTCGGGTGTGGCCAGGTTAGGAAATGCAATGATAGATCGGCCCCACCTTCGCCTGGCGCATCGTATCCTGTGTCACATTGAGGAGAACTGAGCTACTGGACAGCATGGGAGGGCGGCTCTTGTCACAAAACTGGATGGGCTCGGTTCGCGCAAGGTTCGCTGTACAAGCGCCTCGCCGATTCACTGGTCGCTGGAGTTGAACAAATGATCAGCGTTGCTCGACGGTTGCTCGTTCCTGGCCTGAGCGCCTTGTTGCTGTGCGTCACTTGCAGCCAGTCTTATGGGCAGCAGGTTGTCAAGATCGGCGTGTCCAGCCCTCTTACCGGAATCAATGCAGCCAATGGCAAGGATATGGAGAGCGGTGTTCGCCTCGCTGTCGAGGAAGCCAATTCGCAGCGCATCAAGCTGGACGGGCAGGACGTCCGTTTCGAGCTCGACTCGGTGGACGACCAAAGTGACCCGCGCATCGGCGTTCAGGTCGCCCAGAAACTTGTCGACGATGGGGTGACCGTAGTTGTCGGGTATTACAACTCAGGCGTCGCCCTTCCGTCCGCGCCAATTTTCGCCAGGGCAGGTGTCCCGCTGATCCATCCGGCGGCGACCAATCCGACCATCACGCATCAAGGCCTGAATACCGTCTTCCGCATCATTGCGACTGATACGCAAAACTCCGGTAACGCAGGGAAGTACGCGGTTAAAGTCATGAAGGCGCAGCGCATTGCCGTGATGGATGACCGAACCGCATTCGGCCAGGGGGCAGTGGACGAGTTCAAGAAAGCCGTCGCTGCTGCCGGCGGCAAAATCGCGATAGCTGAATACACCAACGACAAGGCGGTCGAGTTCAGCGCGCAGCTCACGAACATCAGGGGTGCCAACGCCGACCTCCTGTTCTTCGCCGGCCTGGACAACCAGGCGGCGCTCATCGCGAAGCGGATGAGGGAGCTCGGGATGCGCACCCAGTTCGTCGGGAGCGGGGGTATCGCCGACAGTATCTTTCTAAATGTCGCTGGTCCGGCCGCGGAGGGCGCGATGGCCTGGGAATATGGACGCCCTGTCGAAACGCTGCCGCAAGGCAAGGTCTTCATGCAGAAATTCAAGAAACGCTTCCGCACCGACAGCCTCATCTATGCGCCCTTCGCATACGACGCCGCGTGGGTAGCTATCAACGCGATGAAGCAGGCAAAGTCCGCGAAGCCAGTCGAGTTCATGTCGGCGCTCCAGGCAACGCAATACGAAGGCATCACGGGGAAGATTGCCTTCGATGCGAACGGCGACTTGAAGCAACCGACTTCGACGCTCTATCAGGTCAAAGGTGGCCGCTGGGTTCCGGTAACGACGATTGGGGCCGAATGACGTTGCGACTGAGGCGTCATATTGCCGATACTGTATATATATACAGTATCGGCGGCCAGCCTGGTCCGTAAGAGAGGCAGGGGCATCGTAGTCAAAGTCAAAAGGGCAGCGGCGTGCAATCCTTCTGCTGTTCGAAAGGTTCGATAACCTATTGATTCTATTGGTACATGTCTGCAGCTCTTTGCTCCTGTTGTTGACGGCAAAAGTCGCGCTAGCCTGCTGATTCGTATCCATAAACGCCGTCTCTCGCGCACATGATTTCCCTACATAGCGGCCCCTGCGCAGCCCCGTTGCTGCTATCAATGTTCTCTTCCCGGCCGCCTGCCCATGAAACGCACCACAACCATTCCAACCCCGCCGCCCGATGCCGCACATATTTTGGTGCCGGCCGACGCGCAGGCGGGCCATGCCTGCGCCGACGACCGCAACTTCGTCACGGCGCTGGCACGCGGCATGGAGTTGTTGCGCGCCTTCGGGCCGCAGGACGATTATCTGGGCAACGCCGAGCTGTCGCGGCGCACCGGCATCCCGCGCCCGACCGTGTCGCGGCTCACCTACACGCTGGCCACGCTCGGCTATCTCACCTACATCGAAGCCACTGAGAAGTACCGGTTGGGGCAGGGCGCGATGGCGCTTGGCCATCGCTATATTGGCGGCGCCGGCATCCGCGAGATCGCGCAGCCGCTAATGCAGTCACTGGCGTTTACCACCGATTGCACGGTGGCACTGGCCATGCCGGACCGGCACGCCATGGTCTACCTGGAAAGCTGCCAGCCGCGCGGGGCGCTGGTGATCCGGCTGGCGCCGGGCGCGCGCCTGCCGATGGCCACCTCGGCGATCGGCCGCGCCTGGCTGGCGGGGCTGGACGCCGATCACCGCGAGGCCGCGCTGGCCGAACTGGCGCGCCACTATGGCACGCGCTGGCCCGCCGTGCGCACCGGCATCGACCGTGCGCTGCGCGACCACGCGCGGCGCGGCTTCTGCGTGGCGCATGCCGAATGGGACCGCACCGTCAGCGGCGCCGCGGCGCCGCTGCGGCTGGCGGGCAGCAGCGAGGTGCTGGCGCTGAATATCGGCGGGGCCGCGACACGGCTGTCGCCCGAGATCCTGGAAGGCAACCTGGGCCCGCGCGTGCGCGACCTTGCCGAGACCTTGCAGGCGCGGCTGTGGCAGCCGGGCGGCGCGCGTGCGACCGCCCGCTTTGCCTCGGCGCAGCCTGAGCCCGGCCCATGCACCCGGGCCGACGCGTCCAACGGCTGACGCAAGTATCCGAATTCAACGAGGAGACAACCCATGGAAGTACGCAACAAGACCGTCGTGGTGACTGGCGCGGCCACCGGCATCGGGCGCGCGCTGGCGCTGGCCTTTGCGCAGGCCGGCGCGCGCGGCGTGGCCGTGGCCGACCTGAACGCGGCGGGCGCCGCCGCAGTTGCCGCCGAAGTCCAGGCCGCGGCGCCTGCGTGCGAGGTGTTCGCCCAGCCGGTCGACGTGGCCGATGCCGCCGCGGTGCAGGGCCTGGCCGACGAGGCCACGCGCCGCTTTGGCCAGGTCGATATCTTCTGTTCCAACGCCGGCATCATCCTGCGCAAGGGGTTGGAGGCGAGCGCCGACGACTGGCAGCGCATCTGGGAAATCAACGTGATGGCGCATATCCACGCGGCCAGGGCGGTGCTGCCGCAGATGCTGGAGCGCGGCGACGGGTACTTCATCAATACGGTGTCCGCCGCCGGCCTGCTGTCGCAGATCGGCTCGGCGCCGTATGCGGTGACCAAGCACGCCGCTATCGGCTTCGCCGAGTGGCTGTCGATCACCTACGGCGACCGCGGCATCAAGGTCAGCTGCATCTGCCCGCAGGGCGTGCAGACCAACATGCTGTTCGGCGAGAAGGGCGAGCGCAAGGGCTTCCTGCAGGAAGGTTCGGTCACCGCCGAGCACGTCGCCGCGGTGACGCTGGAAGGCGTGGCCGACGAGCGCTTCCTGATCTTGCCGCACCCGGAGGTGCTTGAGTACTATCGCCGCAAGGGCCAGGACTACGACCGCTGGCTGCGCGGCATGCGCCGCCTGCATGACAAGGTGATGCAGGAGTTCGGCGGCATCGCGGTCTGAAGGCACAAGTAGTCCTGGCAGGTTTCGGCGGCGGCATTGGCCGCCGTCTTCACAATGCGGGCGGCCATGCAGCCGCCGGCAACAGGAGGAGAATCCATGCGTTTCGGTACCGTTGCCGCGGCATTGCTCGCCGCATCCGCCCTGGTGAGCGCGGCCCCCGCGCTGGCACAAGGCTATCCCGCCAAGCCGATCCGGATCGTGGTCGGCTTCCCCAGCGGCGGCGCGCCCGACACGCTGGCGCGCATCGTCTCGGAAAAGATCTCGCCCGCATGGGGCCAGCCGGTGGTGGTGGACAACAAGCCGGGCGCGGGCGGCAATATCGGCGCCGAAGCCGTGGCGCACGCGCCGGCCGACGGCTATACGCTGGCGCTGGGCACGGTCGGCACGCACTCGATCAACGGCGCGCTGTACAGCAAGATGCCGTACGACATGGTCAAGGACTTCGCCCCCGTGATCCTGATCGCCTCGACGCCGAACGTGCTGGTGGTCAATCCCGGCGTGCCGGCAAAGAGCGTGGCCGAGTTGATCGCGCTGGCAAAGTCCAGGCCGGGCACCCTGACCTTCGGCACTCCCGGCGTCGGCACCTCGCCGCACGTGGCCGGGGAAATGTTCAATTCGATGGCCGGGGTCAAGATCACGCACGTCCCCTACAAAGGCCGCGCCATGGCCATCCCCGACCTGCTTGGCGGCCATATCACCATGATGTTCGACAACCTGCCGTCGGCCTTGCCCGTGGTGCGCGAGGGCAAGCTGCGCGCGCTGGGCATTACCAGCGCGAAGCGCTCGGCCTCGGCACCGGATATCCCGACGCTGGCCGAGCAGGGTTTGCCGGGCTTTGAAGCCGATTCATGGTTCGCCGTGTTCGCGCCGGCCAATACGCCGAAGGACGTGGTGGCCAGGCTCAACACCGAACTCAACCGCATCTTCACGCTGCCGGATGTGCAGGCGAAGCTGAAGACGCTGGGGCTGGATCCGATCCTGGGCACGCCGGAGAAACTGGCTTCCTATCAGCGGCAGGAAATCGCGAAGTGGGCGAGGGTGGTGAAGGAGTCGGGGGCAAAGGCGGAGTAAGGGCGGAGTTGGTGTGGGGCTTTCGCATCCCGATGGTGTGCTCCCTCTCCCGCTTGCGGGAGAGGGAGCACACCGTCGGGGTCGAGTCGGTTATCGGTGCGCAAAGACTTACGCGTCCGGTTCCACCGCTCCCCGCGCAGGCTCCGCGCCGCTGGCATCGCGCAACCTGCTCAGGCTGATCAAGGCCCCCAGCGCCGCCACCACTGCCGCCAGATACAGCGCAATGCGCGCCGCGCTGGTCGGCGCCAGGCTGAACAGCAGCGCCACCACCGCGGTACCGGTGGTCTGCCCCAGCAGCCGCGTGGTCGCCTGTGCACCGCTGGCGCCGCCGCTGCGCTCAGGCGGCGTGGCGCCGATCATGGCGCGGTTGTTGGGGGACTGGAAGAAGCCGAAGCCCGTGCCGCACATCGCCATGCGCCAGACGATGTCCAGGCTGCCGGCGTCCGGGCCCAGCGTGGCCAGCCCGACCAGTCCGCACGCCAGCATGGCCAGCCCGATGCCGGCCAGGATGCTGGCCGGATAGCGGTCCGACAGCCGGCCCGACACCGTGGCCATCACGGCCACCATCAGCGGCCAGGGCGTGATCAGCAGGCCGGTTTCCTGCAGGGAGCGGCCGAGCTGGTATTCGAGATAGAACGGCAGCGCGATAAAGGCCAGCATCTGCGTCATGAAGGAGCAGAACGAGGTGCCCACCGCCAGCCTGAAGGCGCGGCTGGCAAACAGATCCACCGGCACCAGCGGCGCGGCGCGGCCGTGCTGGCGCCGCACCAGCAGCCAACCCAGCACCACGGCCACGCCCATGCCCGCAGCGCCTGCGATGCGCCAGCCGGCATGGCCCAGAACATCGACGCTGAGGATGAACATGCCGAACACCAGCGCCGACAGCAGCGCGCTGGGGTAGTCGAACTCGCGCGGCTGCGGCGGCGTCGCCGGCAGCGAAGTGCGGCTCAGCACCAGCGCGACGATGGCCACCGGCACGTTGACCGCGAACAGCCATTGCCAGCTGGCGACTGCCAGGATCAGCGCGCCCAGCGACGGACCCACGGCGATGGTCACGCCGACCACCAGCGCGTTCAGCCCGATGCCGCGGCCCAGGCGCGTGGGCGGGTAGATAAAGCGCACCAGCGCCGTATTGACGCTCATGATGCCGGCGCCGCCGATGCCCTGCAGCACCCGCGCGGCCACCAGCATCGGCAGGTTGACTGCCAGCGCGCACAGCAGCGAGCCCAGCAGGAAGGTGGCCAGCCCCGCCCGGTACACGCGCTTGTAGCCAAGGATGTCCCCCAGCGACGAGAGCGGCAGCAGGCACACGGTCACTGTCAGCTGGTAAGCGTTGACCACCCAGATCGTGCTGGACGGATCGGCGTGCAGCTCGCGCGAGATCGACGGCAGGGCGATGTTGGCGATCGAGCCATCGAGCACGGCCATGATCAGGCCGAAGAAAACAGTGAGGATCGCCCAGGTCCGCTGTGGCTGGGGAAGGCCTTGTTCTGGCTGCATGGGGAGAGACATTGAAGACAATGCCGCGCCAGCATCGGTCAGGCATGGCCAGGACGGCCACGGCGCAGCGTTGCCATTATCGTCCCGCGTGGCGATGCTCGCAAATCCGCTAATTGTGGTAAAGCGCTTCGCGCGGCGCGCACTATCCCGCGGCTGCGGCTACCTGCACGTAGCCGCGCAGCCGCTCATGCAGGGCTTCGGCCGCGGCGGCGGCGGCCGGGGTCCACGCCTGCGCGGCGTCACACAGTGTTTCCAGTGCCAGGCACGCCTCGACGATGGGCTGGCGGCGCACGATCATGAAGGCGCCGGCCACGGCATGGACCCAGTGTCGCAATGCCGACAGGTCCTGCTGTGCAATGATGTGCGCCAGCGCTGGCAAGTCCTGCTGCAGTTGCCGGCGCAGCATGGCTTCATAGCGACGGCGGTCGGCGGCTTCGGCGTGTGAAGCCGCAGCCGTATCGTCATGGGTGGCGGGAGGCGGGGCCGCGGCATGCCTGCGGCCGGGCAGGCCATGCAGGCACGCTTGCAGGTCCTGCAACGACGCCGGCTTGGCGACAAAGCCGGAAAAGCCGCGCAGGCGCCAGTCTGCCGACGGCTCGCCGCACGTGAATGCGCTGAAGGCCAGTACCGGCATGCCGGGATGCCGCGCGCGCACCGCGTGCAGCAGAGCGAGGCCGTCCATGACTGGCATATGGATGTCGGTCAGCACCGCGTCGATGTGCGTGCTCTCCAGCGCCGCCAATGCCTGCCTGCCGTTGACTGCAATGATCGGGTGGCAGCCAAGTGCCTGCAGCTGTTCGGCGACCAGGGTCTGGTTCAGCGGATTGTCCTCGGCGACAAGGATCGTCAGCGGCGCCGCGGCCGGTGCCGCGAGTGCCTGCACCGCCGGCGTGTTACCGTCAGCCGGCGCAAGCGCCGGCGTGGCGCTCTCGGCCGCCTGGGCCACGCAGTCGATCAGCGCGCGGTGGCTGTAGGCCGTGACTTCGAGGATGCCGGGGGCGCACTGGCGTGGCCGATGCGGGCCCTCCGGCGTCACCCACACAAGCGACACCTTTGCCGCATCGCGCAGGCCGGCCAGTGCCGCCAGGGGGTGCTCTTCCGTGGCGACGATGACGCGTGGCAGCTTGACCTGGAAAGACGCCAGCGCGGCCGCCTGCGATGCCAGCACATCGGCACGCCAGCCTGCCGTAGTGAGCCACGCAGCCAGGGCCTCGCCGGTGCGCATGTCCTGGCACAGCACGACCACGTCGCCGCACTGCGCCGCGGCGGCCGGGACAAGCGGCCGCTGCGTGCCAGCGGCCGGCGGCAGCGGCACCGAGACCGTGAATGCGCTGCCCACGTCCGGCACGCTGTCCACGCCGATGCTGCCGCCCATCAGCTCGCACAGCCGGGCGCAGATGGACAAGCCCAGGCCAGTGCCGCCATAGCGGCTGGCGGTCGCGGCATCACCCTGCACGAACGGCTGGAATACGCGCGCCGCCAGCGACGGCGGCATGCCGATTCCGGAATCGCTGACGCGGCAGACCAGCCGCTGCGTGCCGTGGTGGTCCTGGCGCAGCTCGCCGCTTACGGTGATGCGGCCGCTGGCGGTGAACTTGAAGGCGTTGCTCAGCAGGTTGTTGAACACCTGCACCAGGCGCATGCGATCGCCTGTGACCTCCGCATCCAGCGATGGCGACAGCTGCAGGTGAAAGCGGATGGGACGGCCGGCCACCATCGGCGCATGGGTCAGCGCCACGCTCTCCAGCGCCTCGACGGGGCGGAAGGGCGCGTTGACCAGCCTGAGCTTGCCGGCATCGATCTTGGAAAAGTCCAGCACATCGTTGACCATCCGGCGCAGCGCCTCGGCGGCGGTGTCCAGCGCCCTGAGCCGGGGCGCGTGTGCTGCCAGGCCGCTGCCGCGCGCGAGCAGTTCCAGGTTGCCCAGCAATGCGTTCAGCGGCGTACGGATCTCGTGGCTCATCGCGGCGAAGAAGGTCGAGCGTGCGCGCATCATTGCCTCGGTGGCCTGCTGGGCGGAGCGCAGCTGCTCTTGCAGTGCCTGCTGCGCGGTGCAGTCCTGCACGGCGCAGAACAGCACCGCTTCCTCGCGGTAGCGCGCCGGTGCGTAGGTGATTTGCAGGAAGCGCTGTCCGGCGTCGCCGGGGCCGGGTGGCTCATTTGCCGGCGCGCACGGCGGTGCCGCGACGGTAAAGCTGGAAATGGAGGCGTGCCCACTGTCGCCACCGCACGGCTGTCGCTTGAACGCCTCCGCTATTGCATCGGGCAGGCGCCCATGGGGCTGCCACTGCAGCAGCACGCCGGCCAGCGGGTTCGACGTCAGGACGGCGTAGTCGTGCTGGCGCACGATGCACAAGCCGACCGGCGTGGCATTGACCAGCACGTGGTTCATCAGCTCGCTTTCCAGCGCGCGCGAGGCTTCGGCGTGCGTGCGCCGCAGCAGGTGCCGGCTCCAGTAGCGCGCGGCCAGCCCGATGGCGCCGGTCAGCAGCAGCATGGCGCCGGCGATCACGGCCAGCTCCGCTGCCAGCGCCGCACCCAGCATGCGGTACGGCAGGTGGCAGACCAGCCGCCCGAAGCCGGCCGGCAGCGCCTGCACCAGCCGCACACCCGATGGCGTGACATCGAGCGTGCCGTGCGACAGCAGGCGCGCGCCGGCCGCCACATCGTGGACGCTGGCCGATGCTGCCGGCCAGTCGCGTGGCGATACATCGATGATCTCGCCGGCTGGATTGAGCAGCGCCAGCAGCGCCGGATCATCCGCGCGCTGCAATTCGGCGAGGAACGCCTGGAGGGGCACGCAGGTGGCCACCAGCATGGTGGGCGTGTCGCCGGCATAGGCGGCGCCGGCCAGCACCATGACAGGGGCGTCATCCACCGGGTGGCGCAGCGGACCCACCCAGACCTGCTGGTCGCGCGCCGGCACGGTGTGGCCGCTGCGCTCCAGCAGCGCCTGGGTCAGCCATGTGCGCAGCCGCGGGATCAGCGCCGGGTCGAGCGCGAGCGGTGCGCGCGCGCCGGCCTCGGGCTGGCTGATGACCACGGCGCTGTCTTCGTCCAGCGCGACCGCGTAGGCCCCGTGGTCGAGATCGAACGCCTGCTGCGTGGCCACCGCAGCCAGGGCAATCTGCCGCAGCCGCACGAACTGCGCCGGCAGCCCGGCCCCCCAGCCCTGCCGCGTTGCCTCGGTGGCAAGCAGGTGATAGTCCTTGCGCACGGCATCGACGTGGAGACTCGCGGTGCCGGTGCGCCGGAAGGCCCCGAAGGCGGCATCGCGCGACGGCTCCGGTGCGGGCGCATCGAGGTTGTAGCGAATGCTCAGCACGGTGCGCCGCAGGAACGAGGACTCGTTATGCAGCAACTGCGAGACCGAACTGGCGTACCGCGAGACGTCGCTGCGGCGGTAGTCAAGGTGTTGTTCCGTTGCCAGGCCGGCAAGCAGCAAGCCGGAGAACAGCACGATGGCGACCAGCACCGCGATGGTCACCGAATACAGGTGTTGCTGGCGGCGCGCGTTGTGGGCAAGCGCATCGAAGGCGCTGGCCAGGGTCTTACGGGTACGGTCGACGGTTTGCTGCATCGGCGGGTCCGGCCGTGTCAGATCAGGCGGTTTTCATAGGCGTAGCGGATCAGCCCGGTATTGGTCTGCACCCCCAGCTTGCGCATGGCCACGGTCTTCTGGCTGGAGATGGTGCTGACCGAGCGGCCGAGCTTGCCGGCGATGTCCGTCAGCTGCAGGCCTTGCGCATAGAGCCGGATCACTTCCAGTTCGCGCTGCGTCAGTTCGGTGGCCGGTGCGCCGGCCAGCGTGGCGTGTTGCAGGATGGCGTGCACCGCGGGCGAATAGAAGCAGCTGCCGCCGGATGCGATGTGGATGCAGGCGCGCACGACCTCTTCCAGGTGGTCTTCCTTGCTGACAAAGGCGCGCACCCCAAGCTTCATGGCGCGGCGGATGATGGCGGGATTGGACTGGGCGCTGATTACCACCACGCGCGTCAGCGGATGGCGGCGCGCCAGGCGGCCCAGCAGGTTGAAGCCGTCCAGGGAGGTATCGCCATGGCCCATGCAGAAATCGGTGATGGCGATATCGGCGGGATGCTGGTCCAGCGCGCCGAGCAACTCGGTGCCGTTGCGGCATTCGCAGCTGATCTGGACACTGCCGCTGCGCTGCAGGCAGTCGCGCAGGGCGGCCACGACCAGCGGGTGGTCGTCCGCCAGGGCGACACGCAAGACTCCGTCGTACATAGCTATCTCCGGATGGGTGGCAACCGGTCCACGCCGGTTGCACTGGGCGATTGCGTCACCACAAATCCGAAATTCTGGCTATGTTCCGCCACCCCTTGAATCGTAATTCTGCTAGTTCAGGGAACTTGCTTGAGGCGGGCATGGACACGGCCAGTTCGGGAAATGCGTGACCTGCCAATTGAACGGCGCCATGCCGCGATGCTTGACCTGGGTTTGCGCAGCATTGCGGCGCTTGTTCCGCGGCGAGCGCGACCAGCTATTTGCCTCATGTCAATGCGCGGCGGAAGACGCATTCATGCAGTGGCGGCAGGAGCGCGGCGAGAGAAAGTGGATTCGCGGTGACATCGCCGCGTGCGCGCAGTGCGCCGGCTCCGGCAGCGCGAACTTTCACGCATCGGGGCGCGGACCGCTGTCCTAGAATGAAGCTGACACGCGCCCCGCGGCGCGTGCACCGCGTTGGGGAACGCCATGCCCGTCTACCAATACCGCTGCGAGAAGTGCGGCCATATGTTCGAGAAAACCGAGCATCTCGCAGAACACGCCTCTGCCCATCCGAACTGCCCGAACTGCGGCAGCCAGTCCGTCCAGCACGCACCGGCCCCGTTCGTGGCAGTGACCCAGCGCAAGAGCTGAGTCCGCCGAGTCCGAACAACTACCTCCCAGGAGGGTTTGCGGCCCGCCGCCCCGTAGTGCGGCGGGCGCGCGGATGTGCCGCCGGCTGACGGCCGCGGCATGTCTTTTCCAGGCGTGGTGCATGGGCACCACGCGCGTTAGCGCTGCGCGCAAGCGGCGATCTCAACCTTGACGGAGGATGCCATGGCAACGAGACCGTTCACCGAATTTCCCGCCGACGAGCAGCAACAGGTCCTGCAGGTATGCAGGCATGTCGGGCTGGCGGCCGAAATGTTCGAGATTCTCGAGGAAAGCCGCGAGGCCGGGGTGCGGCGCGTCAGCGTGCGCCGGGTGGGCACGGACAAGACCAGTGTCTATGAGGCCGGCCCCGATTCGGTCTGGGTCGAGGAATTCGAGAGTGACCTGGAGTGCGGCCTGTTCGGCCAGGTGACGGCCTAGCCCTGGTGACAGAAGCGCGCCGCTGTCCCTGGCGGCGCGGCTCAGTGCCGTCCGCGTTCGCCGGTGCGCGACACGACTGACGCGCCGGCGATCAGCTCCTTGAGCAATGCCAGCGACGCCGCACCGCAGGTGCGGTACGGGTCCAGTTCGGCCCGCGCCGAGAACTTGAGCAGGGTGGCGGTGTTGATGCGCGCCGCATTGACCTGGCCCATCGCCCAGCCGGCAAAGTCGCGCGTGCAGGTTTCCTCGAAATGCAGCAGGGTCACGTCATGGTGGCGCGGGTCGCGTGCGATCGCCTGGAACAGTTGTGACACGTCCTGGCGGTCGCCTTCCAGCGCCTGCAGGAAGATGCCGTTGCCGTGGCACAGCACCCCGGTGATGCCGTGGCGCGGATTGCGTTCCAGGCTGGCGGCCAGGATGGCGTCGAGCAGGGCGGCGTCGATGGCCTGGCGGGCGCGGCTGGCATAGAGCAGGCGGACTAGCATGGTCGTGGCGCTCGGTTGTGGGTGGGTGGCGGGGCGTGCGGCCTAGCCGCGGTTGTGGTTCAGCAGCGTGAGAAACTCGCGGCGCAGGCTGTCGTCCTTCAGGAACGAGCCGCGCATCACGCTGTTGGTCATCTTGGCATCGGTGTCGCGCACGCCGCGCCAGTGCATGCAGAAGTGCTCGGCCTCCATCACGATGGCCAGGCCGTCGGGATTCATCTTTTCCTGCAGCAGGTCGGCGACCTGTGCCACCGCCTCTTCCTGGATCTGCGGCCGGCACATGATCCATTCGGCCAGCCGCGCGTACTTGGACAGGCCGATCAGGTTGGAATGCTGGTTCGGCATCACCCCTACCCACAGCTTGCCGATGATCGGGCACAGGTGATGCGAGCAGGCACTGCGCACGCGCAGCGGACCGACGATCATCAGTTCATTGAGCTGGCC
Organism: Cupriavidus sp. GW821-FHT07C08; assembly: GCF_059419025.1. Taxonomy (NCBI): domain Bacteria; kingdom Pseudomonadati; phylum Pseudomonadota; class Betaproteobacteria; order Burkholderiales; family Burkholderiaceae; genus Cupriavidus; species Cupriavidus sp. GW821-FHT07C08. The sequence continues at coordinate 115,076 of NZ_JBWKQZ010000008.1, read as the reverse complement.
GATGTTGGGGAACTCGGTCACCGGCGGGGCCTTGGCGTAGCGGCCGGCGAAGATCTCCTTCAGGTACATCTTGGCGACGCGGCGCGCGGTTTCCTGGGTGTTGTGGTCGTTGTCGACGTCGATCACGAGCGCGCGCAGCACGTCTTCCAGGCGCGCCTGCACTTCGGCCTGCAGCTGCTCCATCTCGCCCGGCTCAATGTAGTGCGCAATATTGTCGTTGGCGTGGAAGCGCTCCTGCGCGGCCTCCAGCCGTGCGCGGATGCGGGCCGAGACGCTGTGGGCGTGGGGGTGGCCGGCATCGTCGCCGGCGTTGCTGTCCTTCGCGCGGTGCGCCGCGTCCTTGCTGGTCATGGTTATGCGTGGTGGGATGGATGACTGCGCAGCGGGTGTGCCGGATTCACTATATGGCAGATGCCGTGGCCTCACAACCCGCGCGGGGCATGGCAGGATGCGGCGCGGTGGGCCGATTACGCCACAAGCAGGCGTTGCTCCGTGAATAGTTCATGACATCGCTAAAGCCCGCGCCGCACAACGCCGACAAGCGCACATAATGTCTGCACAACGCAAGTGTCAGGCAGCCCGCCATAAAGCCGCCGGCACCCGGCCGCTGCAGCGCGCGGCCAGACTCTTTGTCGGGAAAAACGTAATCATGCCGATTGCCTTTCCGTGCAGCAGCCTGATGCTGCTCCATGTGGTCACAGTGCCGCTGCCGGCCACGCCGGTGGAAACGGGCGTGGCGGAACACCACGCCAGTGCCGTGCGCCATGGCGCGACCGGCCTGCGCCGGCCCCCGCTGCAGGCCGCCAGCACCCCCGCGGCCAACGACGCCGCCACCAGCTGAGCCAGGTTCTAAAGCAGCAAAAGCGCCAGTGCGGGCAGCATCGCTGCCGGCATCACCACGGCCCCCACGCGCAGGAACTGGCCGGCGCTGACCATATGCCCTTCGCGCCGCAGCGCCGTGAGCCACAGCAACGTGGCCAGCGAGCCGGTGACGGACAGGTTGGGGCCAAGGTCAATGCCGATCAGCACCGCACCGGTCACGGCGTGCGAGGCATGTCCGCCCGCCAGCGCCGAGGCGGCGATCAGGCCTGCCGGCAGGTTGTTGGCGATATTCCCCGCCAGTGCCACCACCGCGCCCACGCCCAGCAGGGCCAGCGCGCCGCCGTCGCGCGACGCCGCTGCGACGGCATCGGCCAGGTGGCCGATCACCACGGTCTGCTCCAGCGCCGCCACCAGCACGAACAGCCCAGCCACCATCGGCAACACCCCCCATGAAACCTCGCGCAGCGCCGGGACCAGCAGCTCGCGCCGGGTGGCGCAGACCAGCAGCAGCGTGGCCACGCCCGCCGCGCAGGTCGGCCAGCCCAGGTCGTTGCCGCGCAGCGAGGCCACCAGCAGGATCAGGCCGGTCAGCACGATACCCAGCGCGGTCAGCCGGGCCTGCGGCGACAGCGGCGGCACCGGCACGTCATGTTCGATGGGCTCGGCCAGCGCCGCGCGCTGCGTCCACCACAGCGCCGCCAGCGTGGCCAGCACCGCGACCAGCGACGGCAGCGCGAAGCTCGCCAGCCAGCCCGCCAGCGGCGGCATGCGTGTGCCGAAGATGACCAGGTTGGCCGGGTTGGAGATCGGCAGCACGAAGCTGGCGGCATTGGCGATGAAGGCGCACGCGTACAGGTAAGGCAGCGGATGCCGGACCCGCGCGGCGCGGGTGGCGGCCAGCACCGCGGGCGTCAGCACCACGGCGGTGGCGTCGTTGGACATGAATGCCGTTACCAGCGTGCCGAAGCCGTACACCAGCAGAAACAGCCGCAGCGCCGAGCCGCGCGCCCGGCGCACGGCGAGCGCGGCGACGTGGTCGAACAGCCCGGTCTTGCGGGCCAGCTCGGAGATCAGCATCATGCCCGCGAGAAACAGGTACACGTCGTAGCCGCGCAGCACCGCCTCCAGCGCGTCGGGCAGCGCCATCAGGCCGGTGACGCACAGCAGCAGGGCGCCGGCGGCGGCCCAGAAGGCTTCGGGCAGGCGGAACGGGCGGAACAGGACGCCGGCCGTGGTCAGCGCGGCGACCGACCAGATCAGCAGAGGGGCATGGCTGGACATCGGGATCGGGACAGTGGAAACCCCGAAGTCTACAGGCTGGCGTCTGCGGGGACGGCCGGCGTGGTAGCGCCGGGCGCCGGCAGGCCAATTGCCTCGCTGGTGACGGGCGTCGGTGCGGAGCCAGCCGGTGCCGCGGCCGCGGGCCCGCCGAGGTTGCTGGCGACCGGATCGACGGCCGGCGCCGCCGCGGGTGCCGGTGGCGGGAAGCCGATGGCAGCGATGCCGTGGCTGCCATCGGCATACTCGGTGTACATCCAGTCGTCGCTCACGCGCACCACGCCGGCGGGCGCTTCGGCTGCAGGCACGGGCACGCCCGCAAGGCGGCCCTCCATATAGGCTGCCCACACCGGCAGCGCGGTGGTGGCGCCGAATTCATGCTCGCCCAGGCTGCGGTTGTCGTCGTAGCCCATCCACGCCACCGTGACGACGCCGCCGGCGTAGCCCGCGAACCAGCCGTCAACCGAATCGTTGGTGGTGCCGGTCTTGCCGGCCACGTCGTCGCGGCGCAGGTAGCGGCGCACGCCGGCGCCGGTGCCGTCGTCGACCACGCTGCGCAGCAGGCTGTCCATGACGAAGGCGTTGCGGGCGCTGATCACGCGCGGCGCCGGGCTGTCCGTGGCGTTGCCGGGCTCGGCAGAGAACAGCAGCTTGCCTTCGCTGTCGGTGATGCGCGCGATCAGGTAGGGCTCGATGCGGTGGCCGCCGTTGGCAAAGACGCCGTAGGCCGCGGCCAGGCGCAGCGGCGAAGTGGTGCCGGTGCCCAGTGCCAGCGGCAGGTAGCGCGGCAGCCGTCTGGGCGCGAAGCCGAAGCGGCTGGCGAACTCCACCGCGTACGGGATGCCGATCGCCTGCAGCGTGCGGATCGCCGGCAGGTTGCGCGATTCGGCCAGCGCCTGGCGCACGGTGATGGGGCCGACAAAGCGCCCGTCGTCATTGGTCGGCTGCCAGCGCGAACCATTGGGCAGCGGCGCGTCGTTGATCAGCGTGCGGGGCGACACGCCGCGCTCCAGCGCCGCCGCATAGACGAAGGGCTTGAAGGTCGAGCCCGGCTGGCGCTGCGCCTGGGTGGCATGGTTGAAGCGGCTGGTGGCAAAGTCGGCGCCGCCCACCATCGCCTCGATCGCGCCGGTGGCGCCGTCCAGCGATACCAGCGCGGCCTGCGGTCCTTGCGACAGGTCCTTGACGAACTTGCGGTGGCGCCGCGCGTAGCCTTCCAGCCCGCCGTGCACCGCATCGTAAGCCAGCGTCTGGCGCACCGACGACACCGTGGTGTAGACGTTCAGGCCGCGCGTGTAGGCCTCGTCGCCAAAGCGCTCGCGCGCCAGCTGGCGCGCGAGTTCGGCCACGTATTCGGCATGCCCGGCAAAGCTGCCGGGGCTGTCGTCGGAGATTGCCAGGCGCGCGGCGCGGGCCTCGCGGTAGTCGTCCTGGCTGATCATGCCCAGCGCCAGCATGCGGCCCAGCACATATTCCTGGCGCCGCTTGGCGCGCGGGAAGTTGACCACCGGGTTGATGGACGAGGGAGCCTTGGGCAGCCCCGCCAGCATCGCCGTCTCGGCCAGCGACAATGACGCCAGCGGCTTGCCGAAGTACGCATGCGCGGCGCTGCCGAAGCCGTAGGCATGCTCGCCCAGGTAGACCTGGTTCATGTACAGCTCAAGGATGCGGTCCTTGGGCAGGGTCTGGTCGATGCGCCAGGCCAGCAGCATTTCATACCACTTGCGCGCCAGCGTCTTTTCGCGCGACAGGTAGAAATTGCGCGCCACCTGCATGGTGATGGTGGAGGCGCCCTGCGCATAGCCCTGGCCCAGGTTGGCCAGCGCGGCGCGCAGCACGCCGGGGAAGTCGACACCCTCGTGCTGGTAGAACTGGTCGTCCTCGGCTGCCAGCAGCGCCTGGACCATGCGCGACGGCATCTGCCCGAAGGGGATGAACTCGCGGTGCTCGCTGCCGAACTCGCCGATCTGCACGTTGTCGCTGGTGTAGATCCGCAGGGGCACGTCGGGCCGGTAGTCGCGCAGGGCGTCGACTGGGGGAAGCTGCCGCAGGCTTACCACCGCGGCAAAGCCGGCAAGCAAGGCACCGGCTGCAGCCAGCGCCAGTACGGCGCCGCCTGCCTTGACTGCGATTTTTTTCATGCGCGCATTTTACCCGCTGGCTGACTGGTGCTAGCGCCTGGCCGCCAGCGGCAACGGATTGCCGAGCTCGTCATGGTCGACGGGCGGCGTGCCGGCGGCGGCCGGCGGGGCGGGCCGGGCGGGCTGTGCCGTAGCCACGCGCAGCCTGGCCTGGCTGTGATGCCGGGCAAATTCGCACAGCGCCAGCCAGGTTTCCTCGCGTTCGATGATGGTGAAGTGATCCGTGGCTGGCACGGTCTGCAGCGCCACCGGGCCGGGCCAGGCGGCCATGAGCCGTTCAGAGCATTCATGGGGCACGACTTCATCGGTCTCGGCCAGCAGCACCTTGGTGCTCTGCACGACCTTCTTGCAGTGCGAGATCGAATCGAAATGGTGGCGCATCAGCTGGCGCAGCGGCACCAGCGGGAAGCGCTTGCGCACCAGTTCAAGCAGCGAGTCGTAGGGCGTGATCAGCTGCAGGCTCTCGAAGTCCTGCAGGTCCGCCAGCTGGATCGCGACGCCGGTGCCCAGGCTGCGCCCCACCACATGCACGCGGGTGTCGGGGAAGACACGCCGCGCATGCAGCAGGAACTGGCTGGCGTCGGCCACTGCGGCACCCTCGGACGGGAGGCCGTCGGAGTGTCCCAGGCCGCGGTAGTCGTAGGTGGCGAAGGCCATGCCGGCGGGCAGCCAGCGCGCGTACTGCAGCGTTTCGAGCACATCCTCGCCACGCCCGGGCAGGTAGAACAGCAGGTCGCGCACGTTGTCGCCGGGGGTATGGTAGATGTAGCCGCGCACCACGCCGCCGGGGATCAGGTGCGAGTAGCCAATGATGCCGTCGGGCAGGTCGCGCGGCGGGCGCCGGCGCGCATCGAACAGCAGCCGCTCCTGGTTGAGCGTCAGGTAGGTCCAGTAGCAGGCGAAGCCGCTGGCAGTCATCAGCGCGGCTGCCAGCGTACGGCGGGTGATCAATGGCATGGCTAGTCTTCAGTGTCGCTGCCAGGCGAGGCGCACCAGCGCCGGCCTTGCCGCCCAGCCGCGCAGCCTACCTCATTTTTGTCAGGCGCGAGCGCGCAGCGCAAGCCGGCCGGCGCAGTTCTTGTACGATATACCTCATTCACGCGCGCGCGCCCCCTCCCGAGACGACGCGCATACGGAGCAAACAGGCATGAGCGAGCAGAAACACGAGCAATACCGCGCCGAAGAGGCGCAGGCGATGGAACGCGTGGTCGCGGCCACGCGGCAGGTGCAGGTAGCCTTCACCGCCTTGCAGGCCCACTATCCGCCGCAGGGCAGCGGCAAGCCATCCAAGCTTGCGCTGCAGACGTTCGATGCGGCGCTGCAGGCGCTGGAAGATGCCCAGGCCACCTTCGACGAGATCCTGAACGACCTGCTCGACGAAAAACGCTGACCCCGGCCCGGCATGGCGCGGGGGCAATACATGGCCGGGAGCCTGTGATAAGGTTGCCGGACTACAGCCGCCCGGCCTGCCGCCGCACCTGAACTGCACGGCACGCGCCACGGGACGGCAGGGCAGCGGCCGCGACGCGCGCCGCCTGCTGATACAGGAGACCCGCCGTCATGCACCGTGCCGCCCATCCCGCCGCGCCTTCCGATGTTGCCCGCCAGGCTGCCCATGTCGACCCGGCCGATGCCGACCGTGCCGGCCTGATCGCCCGCGCGCATGCGCGCTCGGCCGGCTTCGGGCTGGATGCGCGCCATGCGCCCGGCTTCGATGCCGTCAGCCCGCGCGCGCTGGGTGAGCTGGTGGACGCCAGCCGCGACCTGTTCCGCCATGCCTTGCCGGTGATGGAGACCCTGCACGCGCAGATCGCCAATACCGACAGCATGGTGCTGCTGACCGACAGCAGCGGCGTGATCCTGCACAGCCTGGGCGACGGCGACTTCGTCGCGCGGGCGCGGCGCGTTGCGCTGGCGCCGGGGGTGTCGTGGTCGGAGCCGAGCAAGGGCACCAACGCCATCGGCACCGCACTGGCCGAGGCCCGCCCCACCCTGATCCACGCCAGCGAGCATTTCCTCGAGTCCAACCACCAGCTGACCTGCTCATGCGCGCCGATTGCCAGCCCGACCGGTGCCATCCTGGGCGCGCTCGATGTCAGCGGCGATCATCGCGGCTTCCACCGGCACACCATGGCGCTGGTGCGGATGTCGGCGCAGATGATCGAGAACCACCTGTTTGCCAACCACTTCCCGGACGCGCTACTGGTGCGCTTCCATGCGCGGCCCGAGTTCGTCGGCACGCTGTTCGAGGGCATGGCGGCGTTCTCGCCCGACGGTGCTTTCCTGGCTGCCAACCGCAGCGGCCTGTTCCAGCTGGGGCTGGCCCCGCACGCGCTGGCGGCAGCCGGCTTTGCCGGGCTGTTCGGCCAGCCGGTGCGCGCGGCGATGCAGGCGCGCAGCGGCGCGGCGGGATCGCTGCAGACGCTGACGCTGCCCAGCCGGGTACAGGTGTTTGCCCGCATCGAATACCTGGCCACGCCCATCGCGGTGCGCCAGCCCAGCGCCGAAGATCCGCTGCCGCCGGCACTGGCCGCGCTCGATACCGGCGACGCCGCCGTGGCCGCGGTGCTGCGCCGCGTGCGCAAGGTCAGCGGGCGCGATATCACCATCCTGGTCCAGGGCCGCACCGGCACCGGCAAGGAGTGGCTGGCGCGTGCCATCCACGCCGCCTCGCCGCGCGCCGGCGGGCCTTTCGTCGCGGTCAACTGCGCGGCCATCCCCGAATCGCTGATCGAGGCCGAACTGTTCGGCTACGAAGAAGGCGCCTTCACCGGCGCGCGCCGCCGCGGCAGCGAGGGCAAGGTCGTGCAGGCGCACGGCGGCACGCTGTTCCTGGACGAGATCGGCGACATGCCGCTGGCACAGCAGGTGCGGCTGATGCGCGTGCTGCAGGAGCGCGCGGTCACCCCGCTGGGCAGCGCCCGCGCGCTGCCGGTCGATGTGCGCGTTGTCTGCGCCACCCACCGCGACCTGCGCGCGATGATTGCCGATGGCACTTTCCGCGAAGACCTGTACTACCGCATCAATGCGCTGGCCGTGACCCTGCCGTCGCTATGCGAGCGCAGCGACCTGCCGCTGCTGGTCGATCGCATCCTGCAGCGGCAGGGCGAAGACGCCGGCTTGCAGTCCCCGGTGCATGTCGACGCGCAGGTGCTGGCGCTGCTGCGCCGGCACCCGTGGCCGGGCAATATCCGGCAGCTTGCCAACGTGCTGCGCACGGCGGCGATCCTGGCGGAAGGGGAGGCGGAGATCGGGGTGGAACACCTGCCGGAAGGGTTTGAGCAGGAGTGTGGCGATGAGGTGGAGCGCGGTGATGCAGCGGCTTCTGCGCAGCCGCCGGCATCTTCAAAGGCCAGCCGGATGCGCGACTGGGAAGCTGGCCTGATCCGGCAGGCGCTCGCCAGGCACGGCGGCAATGTCAGCCACGTGGCGCGTGAGCTGGGGGTGTCGCGCAATACGATCTATCGGAGGTTGAGGGAGGGGTTGGAAGGCGAGCCGGAATCGGAGCGCTGAGGCCATATCCCGTCGTGCCGGTTCGCTCCCTCTCCCGCAAGCGGGAGAGGGAGCGAACAATCGGCAAGCTTTTAACCACGCACACCCTCACAACCCCGGCTGCGCCGCCAGCCACGCAGCCTCTTCATCGCTGAACAACTCCGACCGGGTCAGGAACCGCTTCCCCGTCCGTCCCTCCAGCGAGAACATCCCGCCCGCCCCCGGCACCACATCGATCACCAGCCGCGTGTGCTGCCAGTACTCGAACTGCGCCCGCGTCATATAGAACTGCGCGCCGCCGATCTCGCCCAGGCAGACATCGGCCGCACCCACCAGCAGTTCGCCGGCGGGGTAGCACATCGGCGCGCTGCCGTCGCAGCAGCCGCCGGACTGGTGGAACATCAGCGGGCCATGCCGCGCGGCCAGCTCCGCGATCAGCGTGAGCGCGGCCGGGGTTGCCACCACGCGTGCGACCGGCGCGGTGGCGGGAGCGGACGTCGAGCCCGCCATGGTCAGAAGAACCCGAGCGCGTTGGGGCTGTAGCTCACCAGCAGGTTCTTGGTCTGCTGGTAGTGGTCGAGCATCATGCGATGGTTCTCGCGGCCGATGCCGGACTGCTTGTAGCCCCCGAATGCCGCATGCGCGGGGTAGGCATGGTAGCAGTTGGTCCACACGCGCCCCGCCTGGATGCCGCGGCCCATGCGGAATGCGCGCGCGCCGTCACGTGTCCAGACACCGGCACCCAGCCCGTAGAGCGTGTCGTTGGCAATGGCCAGCGCCTCTTCCTCATCCTTGAAGGTGGTCACCGATACCACCGGCCCGAAGATCTCTTCCTGGAAGATGCGCATCTTGTTGTGGCCGGCGAATACGGTCGGCTTGACGTAGTAGCCGCCCGCCAGGTCGCCGTCCAGCACGTTGCGCTCGCCGCCGGTGAGGCACTGCGCGCCTTCCTTGCGGCCCAGGTCGATGTACGACAGGATCTTCTCCAGTTGTTCGGCGGACGCCTGCGCGCCGATCATGGTGCCGGTGTCGAGCGGATGGCCCTGGCGGATCGCGGCCACGCGCTTGAGCGCGCGCTCCATGAAGCGGTCGTAGATCGATTCCTGGATCAGCGCGCGCGACGGGCAGGTGCAGACCTCGCCCTGGTTCAGCGCGAACATGGCAAAGCCTTCCAGCGCCTTGTCGAAGAAGGCGTCGTCGGCGGCCAGCACGTCCTCGAAGAAGATGTTGGGCGACTTGCCGCCCAGCTCCAGCGTCACCGGGATCAGGTTCTGCGACGCGTACTGCATGATCAGCCGGCCGGTGGTGGTCTCGCCGGTGAACGCCACCTTGCTGATGCGCGGGCTCGATGCCAGCGGCTTGCCGGCTTCCAGCCCGAAGCCGTTGATCACATTGATCACGCCCGGCGGCAGCAGGTCGCCGATCACTTCCATCAGCACCAGAATCGAGGCCGGCGTCTGTTCCGCCGGCTTGAGCACCACGCAGTTGCCGGCGGCCAGCGCCGGGGCCAGCTTCCAGGTGGCCATCAGCAGCGGGAAGTTCCACGGGATGATCTGGCCGACCACGCCCAGCGGCTCATGGAAATGGTAGGCAATGGTGTCGGCGTCGATCTCGGAGATGCCGCCTTCCTGCGCACGGATGCAGCCGGCAAAGTAGCGGAAGTGGTCGACCGCCAGCGGCAGGTCGGCGGCGGTGGTTTCGCGCACCGGCTTGCCGTTGTCGATGCTCTCGGCCACGGCCAGCAGCTTCAGGTTGGCCTCGATGCGGTCGGCGATGCGGCTCAGGATACTGGCGCGCTCGGTGGTGGAGGTGTGGGCCCACGCGGCCTTGGCGGCGTGGGCGGCGTCCAGCGCGGCGTCGACATCCTGCTGGCCGGAGCGCGGCACGCGCGTGAACGGCTTGCCGGTGATCGGCGTGATCGATTCGAAGTACTCGCCGCCGGCGGGCGGCACCCAGGCGCCGCCGATGTAGTTCTCGTACTGCTGCTTGTAGGGGTTGCTGACGCCCAGCTGGGCGATTTCCGCCATGTTCATGTCTCGCTCCGTTCAGTGATTTCTGTGGTGTCGTCACGGCATTCCGGCCGTGCGCACAGCAGGCAGATCGCAAGAGCTGTGCCGGGGCGGGAATCGAACGAAAGAACGGGGAAAAACGGGGGGCGCGTGCGCGTGGCACGGGTGGGATATGTCACGCGCCGGCACGGCTGTGCCAGCGCGTGACACCGGGTGTTCCAGAATGGAACACCCGGGGCAGGGCCTCAGTGCCCGGGGCCTGCGGCGCGCAGCGCCTTGACCGCGGCGGGCGTCACATCGGCCGGCTGGCCGCCCCAGGTGGCGCGCAGGTAGTTGGCCAGCTGCGCCAGCTCTTCGTCGCTCATGCGCGCGGCAAAGCCCGGCATGTCCTGCATGGCCTCAACGCCGGGGAAGCGCTGCGCCTCGATGCCGTCGAGCATCGACACGATCAGGTTGCGCGCGTCGGTGTTGCGCACGGTGGAGTTGCCGGCCATCGATACCGCCACGTGCGGCTTGCCTTCGCCCTCGCGGCCGTGGCAGCCGGCGCAGACCGCCACATAGTGGCGGCGGCCCGGTGCCAGTTGCCCGGCATCGGCGCTGACGGGCTTGACTGGCTGCGGTGCGGGCGGCTTGTCCCCCAGCAGGTAGGTCGTCATCGCTGCCAGGTCGCCCTGGTTCAGGTACTGGCTGCTCAGATAGATCGCCGCCAGAATCATTCAGATCCCGGCGGCCGGCCGTCCAAAGATCGGCCGGACAGGTGAAGGCGTTTAGCCCTGCCGCCGGCGCCGGCTGTCGGGCACGAAGTGCTGGAGCGAACCGTCGCCATAGGCGCGCTGCACTTCGGATATCACCACGTGATAGCCGTCATACCACTTGCGGTACTGGCGCTTGGCGTCCAGGTGCCGCGGGTGGGTGGCGAAGGCTTGCAGGGAGTCCTTGTCGCGCCAGTAGTAGCTGGCGTTGGACAACTGGCCATCTGGCGAGCGCCAGGACTCGGCACCGACAAAGCCGGGTATGCCGGCGGCGATCTCGTCGATCAGGGCGCTGAGGCGGTGGAACTCGTCATCGGCCTGGCCGGGCCGGTAAATAAATGCTGCGATATACATCAGGGGCTCTGCGTGGGAAACGGTTTCAGGCCGGGCGTGAGGTCAGCACCAGCCGCAGCGCCAGCAGCACCAGCACGGCTGCCAGACCGCGCGACTGCATCGTTGCGGCCTTGGGATGGCGTGACAGGAAACGGCGCACAGTGCCGCCAGCGGCTCCGAGCAACGCATGGAACACGGTGGCGATCACCGTCAGGACCAGGCCAAGCACAAGCAGCTGCCGGGCCACGCCGCCCTTGCCGGGATCCACGAACTGCGGCAGGAAGACCATGAAGAACAGCAACGCCTTGGGATTGAGCAGGCTGTTCAGCATGGCGCGCACAAACACCGAGCGCAGGGACGCCTGCGTCACCACGGCCTCTTTCAGCGCAAGCGGCTGCCGCAGCGCCTTGACCGCCATCCACAGCAGATAGGCCGCGCCGGCATAGCGGATCAGGTCGAACGCCGACGCCCATGCCATCACCAGGGCGGTGATGCCGGTGGCTGTCAGGACCGTGAGGATCAGGTCGGCCACGGCAATCCCCAGTGCCGTCGCAACGCCGCCCCGAGGGCCATAGGTGATGCCATGCGCCATCACAAATGCCATGTTCGGGCCGGGTGACAGGAGCAGCAGCATCACTGCCGCGGCGAAGATCGACAGGGTGGTCAGGGCAATCATGTGCAGGAAATGGTTAGCGTTGACTAGGCATGCAGGCTATTCTTCTGGTCTGATACACGCAAAGCATTGTTCTAGATACAAAGCATGGCCCACGCGCGCTACAAGACCATTGTTGACGAGATTGCTGCGCGCATTCATCGCGGCGAGCTGCCTCCGGGCACGCAACTGCCGACGGTGCGTGCGCTGATGAAGCAGTACGGCGTGGCGCTGGCGACCGCGGCACGCGTCTACGTCGAACTGGAGGCTGTCGGGCTGGTGGTCGGCGAGACCGGCAGGGGCACGTTCGTGCGCGATACCTCGCTGCCGCGCGGCCTGGGGCTTGAGCAGCATCCGGTGCGCGCCGGCGCGGTGGATCTGACCTTCAACTATCCGTCGCTGCCCGGGCAGGTTGAACTGTTGCGCGATGGCTTGCGCAGCATCGCGGCCTCGGGCGATCTCGACGCGCTGCTGCACTCCGCGCCGCAGGGCGGGCGCCCGCATGAACGGCAGGCCGTCGCCAGGCACCTGCGCAACCGCGGCATCCGGGTGCCGGGCAGCCAGGTGCTGATCGTCAACGGCGCGCAGCAGGGCCTGGCGGTGACGGTGATGGGGCTGCTCAATCCCGGTGACGTCTTGGCGGTTGACGCGCTGACATATCCGGGCATGAAGGCGCTGGCGCAGCTGTACCGGCTCGACCTGGAGCCGTTGCCGGCGACTGCCGCGGGCCTGGACCTGGATCGGCTTGCCGCGCTCTGCAAGCGGCGTCCGGTGCGGGCGGTCTACACCATGCCGACCATGCACAATCCGCTGGGCTATGTCATGAGCGAGACGGACCGCAGCCGTCTTGCGGCCCTGGCGCAACGGCATGATCTGCTGATCATTGAAGACGGTGCCTACGCCTTCCTTGCCGAACCGGCGCCGAAACCGGTGTTCACCTTCGCGCCGGAGCGGACCGTCTACGTCTCGGGCTTGTCGAAAAGCGTGGCATCGGGCCTGAGGATGGGATTCGTCGCGGCGCCCGGGCCGCTGGTGCCGGCCCTGGAGCGCGCCATTCGCGTGTCAACCTGGAACACGCCGTCGCTGACCGTGGCGCTCGGCTGCCTGTGGATCGAAGCGGGCACCGTCGATGACCTGGAGGATCGCAAGCGCAAGGACGCGCGGCGCAGGCAAAGCCTGGCGCGGCGCATCCTGCGCGGCTGCCGCGTCACGGCGCACCCGTCTTCGTACTACCTGTGGCTTGAACTCGAGGAGGACCTGCGCGCCGACCAGGTCGCGGCCGCCCTGGAGCAAGAGGGTGTGCTGGTGACGACGGCCGAGCCGTTCGCGGTCGGCGCGAGCGTGCCGCATGCGCTGCGGCTGGCGCTCGGATCGATCTCCGTGGATGCGCTGGAGCAGGCGTTGCGCAAGGTCCGGCGGGTGGTGGCCGGCTGAAGCGGCGGCAAAGGCTGCCGCTTCAGCGGAACACCAGCGTCCTGCCGCCGTTGCGCAGGACCCGATGTTCCGCATGCCATTTCACCGCCCGCGCCAGCGCCACGCATTCCACGTCGCGTCCGATGGCGGTCAGCTGCGCGGCGTCCATGGCATGGTCCACGCGCGCGACTTCCTGTTCGATGATGGGACCTTCGTCGAGGTCGCCGGTCACGTAGTGCGCTGTGGCGCCGATCAGCTTGACGCCGCGCTCATAGGCTTGCGCGTAGGGGCGCGCGCCCTTGAAGCTGGGCAGGAAGGAATGATGGATGTTGATGGCGCGGCCCTCCAGGCGGCGGCACAGGTCGTCGGACAAGACCTGCATGTAGCGGGCCAGGACGACCAGGTCGATACTGTAGTCGCAGACCAGGTCCCACAGTCTCGCTTCCTGCGCGGCCTTGCCTTGCGGCGTGGCATTGAGCAGCGGCAGGTGATGGAACGGGATGTCGTAGCTCGCCGCAAGCTGGTAGAAGTCCTTGTGGTTGGAGACGATGGCCGGAATCTCGATGGGCAGCTGGCCGGTGCGGTAGCGGAACAGCAGGTCGTTCAGGCAGTGGCCGATCTTTGACACCATCAGCATCACGCGCGGCTTGCGCGCGGCGTCGTGGAGGGACCAGTCCATCTCATGCGCGGCCGCCACGCCCGCCAGCGTGCTGCGCAGGGCAGCGAGCGCATCGCCGGCATCCTGGCCTTCTGGCAGCGGCCGCTGGAAGTGCACGCGCATGAAAAATCGTGCGCTGTCGCGATCGCCGAACTGCGCGGAATCGACGATATTGGCGCCGGCTTCCACCAGCAGGGCCGAGACGGCATGGACAATGCCGGGACGGTCGGGGCACGACAGCGTCAGGATGTAGCTGGCGCTTTCGGTCTGGATCACTGGCATGGGCACTCCGGTATCCGCTTGCATCAATGATCAGGCCTTGGTCCGTTCGCTGGCCGGATCGTACGGCGCGCGCAGGTGGACGCGCGCAGGCAGCAGTTGCCCGGCCAGGTCCACGTGATACGTGCCGCCCTCGATCCATGCCGCGTCGGCCGGACCATCGGCGCGTGCCAGCAAGCCCATGCCCACCGGACAGCCAAGGGTGTGGCCGAACGCAGCCGACGTCACGAAGCCGGCCGGGCGCACGGTGCCGTCCTGGGCGGTGCGCAGGATCGCCTCGCCGCCCCAGAGCATGGCCTCGCTGGCACCGTCCAGCGTGACCACGGCAACGCGCCGCCGCACCTGCGCGGCACCGCCGGCAGCGCGCAGCTTCAACAGCGCGTCGCGCCCGCGGAACGGGATGTCGGTGTTCAGCTTGCAGGCAAACGACAGCCCGGCCTCGAACGGATGGATGTCGGTGGTCAGTTCGCGGCTCCAGGCGCGGTAGCCCTTTTCGATGCGCAGCGATTCGATGGCGTAGTAGCCGGCGTTGACCAGTCCGAAGCGTTTTCCGGCCTCTTGCAGGGTGTCATGGACGTCCACGGCGAATTCCACCGGCACATACAGTTCCCAGCCCAGTTCGCCCACATAGGTCAGGCGTGTGGCGCGCACCGTGGCATAGCCGAGATCGATCTCTTTCGAGGTGCCGAACGGGAACGCCTGATTGGAAAAATCGGTGCGCGACACGCTCTGCAGCAACTCGCGCGAGCGCGGGCCCATCACCGCCAGCACGGCGTACTGGCCGGTGACATCGACGATCGCGCAGCGCTTGTCGGCGGGAATCAGGCGCTCGATATAGTTGAAGTCGCGCGTGGTCTGCGCCGAGCCGGTCACCAGCAGGTACTGGTCGTGCGCCAGCCGCGTCACGGTCAGGTCGGACTCATAGGTGCCGCGGTCGTTGAGCATGGCGGTGTACACGGTCTGCCCCGGCGGCACGGCCACGTCGTTGCTCATCACGTATTGCAACACGGCCTCGGCATCGGCACCCTTGACGATGTACTTGGAGAACGAACTCATATCGAACAGCGCCACTGCCTCGCGGCAGGCGCGGTGTTCCGCGCCGCTCCACGGCAGCCAGTTCTGCTGCCCGAACGAATAGCGGATCTCGGGCGATTGTCCGGCTGGCGCGAAGAAGTTTGGCCGCTCCCAACCCATCTTGCTGCCGAAATTGGCGCCGGCGGCATGCAGGTGGGCATAGAGCGGCGAGCGCCGGAACGGCCGCGCCGTATCCAGTTCCCGGTTGGGCCAGGGCATCGCGTAGTGCAGGCTCAGCGTTTCCTTGACGCGGTCGTGCAGCCAACTCTCGTTGCCGTTGAAGCCGGCAAAGCGGCGGATATCGACCGGCCACAGGTCCATGGTCGGCTCGCCAGCGACGATCCATTCCGCCAGCGCCATGCCGGCGCCGCCGGCAGACGCGATCCCCATCGAGTTGAAGCCCGCGCCCACGTAGAAATTGCGCAGCTCGGGCGCTTCGCCGAGGATGAAGTTGTTGTCCGGCGTGAAGGACTCGGGACCGTTGTAGAACTGCTTGACCTGCGCCGACTCCAGTGCCGGAACGCGGATCAGCGCGTTCTCCATCAGGATCTCGAACTGGTCCCAGTCATCAGGCAGCAACTGGAACTCGAACGGCTCAGGAATGCCATGCATGCCCCACGGCTTGGCATTGGGCTCGAAGCCGCCCATCACCAGCCCGCCCACTTCTTCCTTGAAGTAGATGAAGCCGTCCGGGTCGCGCATCACCGGCAGGTCAGGGTGCACGCCGGCAATGCGCTCGGTGACGATGTAATAGTGCTCGGCCGAGTGCAGCGGCACGGTCACGCCGCACATCTGCCCGACCTTGCGCGCCCACTGGCCGGCGCAGTTGACGACGATCTCCGCCTCGATCCGGCCTTCGTCGCCGGCCTTGTTGCGCCAGCTCACGCCCGTGGCGCGGCCATCGCGGCTGTGGATGGCGGTGACCTTGGTGTCCTGCGCGATCACAGCGCCGCGTGAACGCGCGCCACGTGCCAGGGCCTGCGTAAGGTCCGTCGGGTTGGCCTTGCCGTCGCCCGGCAGCCACACCGCGCCAAGCAGGTCGTCGGTGCGCATCACCGGCCACAGTTCGCCGGCCTGGGACGCAGAGATGACTTCGCATTCAACACCATAGGCCCGCGCCACCGCTGCGGTGCGGCGAAGTTGCGTCATGCGCTCAGCCGTGCGCGCCACCGACAGCGACCCGCATTGCTTCCAGCCGGTGCCAAGGCCGGTCTCCGCTTCCAGCTCGCTGTAGAGGCGGGTTGAGTAGCGGATCAGCCTGGTCATGCTCTCCTGCGCGCGCAACTGGCCGACCAGGCCGGCTGCGTGCCAGGTCGTGCCGCACGAGAGCTGCCCTTGCTCAAGCAGCACCACGTCTTTCCAGCCCAGCTTGGTCAGGTGATAGGCCACGCTGCAGCCAATGATGCCGCCGCCGATGATGACGACGCGGGAGTGGGAGGGCAGTGGTGGGGGCATGTAGGGCACCTTGGAAATGGATGATCAGCGTGTGGCTGAATCTTATTCCACAAAATGCCAAATAACAACACAAAATGCAACAGAAGCGGAAAAGCTCTCGGCGCCATGCGGCAGCAGCAACCAAAGCGCCGAAGGTCAGAAGGGCCTTTTCACCTCAGGATCGCCATGTCCGGCGAACAGCTTCAGCGTCAGGCGCTGCGCAAGGTTGCCATACGGCGGATAGAACAAGCCGATGGGAAAGAAGCGATGCCGCTTGAACACGGTGCGCGCGTGCGACAGCTCCCGGAACCCCTCCTCGCCGTGATAATTGCCCATCCCTGACTGGCCGACGCCGCCGAAGGGCGCATCGTGGTTGACCACGTGCCAGGCCCAGTCGTTGATCGTGACCCCGCCGGAATGCGTGCGCGCCAGCAGCTTCTCGCGTTCAGGCTTGTCATGGCTGAAGCAGTACAGCGCCAGCGGGCGTGCTTGCTGCTGCACCATTTCGATCGCTTGCTCGTGCGTGTCGTAGGGCACCACGGGCAAGACGGGGCCGAAGATCTCCTCGCGCATCAGGCGCATCTGCGGCGTGCAATGCGTGACGATATGGAGTGGCATGCGCCGCCCGCCGCCAACCTCGCCGCATGCGATGACCGTCGCGCCCCTGGCGCGTGCATCGTCCAGCAGGTCCAGTATCCGCGCCGCGTGGCGGTCGGTGGCCAGCGCTGTGTAGTCGGCATTGGTGTCGGTAAGCTTGCCGAACAGTTCCCCAAAACTCTGCTGCAATGCGTCGACGAAGGCGTCCACCTGTTCTCGCGGCACCAGTGCATAGTCAGGTGCCACGCAGATCTGCCCGCAGTTGATCCCCTTGCCATGGGCGATGCTCCTGGCGGCCTCGCGCACCGGATAGTCGCGCAACACGATGGCAGGCGACTTGCCGCCGAGTTCCAGCGTGACCGGCGTGAGGTTGCGCGCTGCCTGGGCCATGACAATGCGGCCCACCGCCGGCGAGCCGGTGAAGACTATGTGGTTGAAGGGCAGGGCGGTGAAGACGGAGGGGTCTTCTAGCTCCTCGCCGATCAGCGCAACATGGTCCTCGGCGAAGACCTCGCCCAGCATCTTCCTGAGCGTGGCGTTGGTGGCCGGGGTGGTCTCCGGCATCCTGATCATGACGCGGTTGCCTGCCGCCAGCGCTGTCACCAGCGGCCCGAGCGACAGGTAGACCGGGAAATTCCAGGTGGCGATAACCCCGACCACGCCCTTGGGCTGGTATCTCACCTGGAGGCTGTTGGTCGCAAACAGCAGTTCGGGCCTGCGCCGGCTCGGGCGCATCCAGCGGCGCAGGTGCGAGATCGCGTGCCGGATTTCGAGCGTGGTGGGCAGGACTTCCAGCATCTTGGTTTCGGCCACGGCCCGCTCGCCGAAGTCGCGCGAAATTGCCTCGGCCAGCACGTCCTGGTAGCGCCGCAGTTGCCGCTTGAGTGCGAGCAGGTGGTTCCGTCTTGTGGCGGCGTCCGGGCAGGTGTCCTGCAGGAAGGCTTGCTGCTGGGCAGCGAATAGTGCTTCCACGCGGGCATGCTCAATGGCCTGGCTGGCCTGCTGATCTGTCAGCGCGCGGTCATTCACGCCGACCTCCGCTGTTCGGTGGCCTGCGGGAGCGTGTCGGATCGGGTTTCCACTTCGGTATAGGCGCGGCCGCCGAAGCGCAGCGCGGAATGTTCGCGACGAGACTGGAACAGCGGGTAGAACATCTGGATGAACCAGCGCTCCTGACCAAAGATCAGATCGTCCTGCAGGCCGACCTTGGCCGGGTACTTGCGCGTGATGTAGGCGGTGCCGAACAGGATGTCCCAGAAGAACAGGAGATTGCCAAAGTTGCCCTTGTAATGCCCGATGCCGTCCTCGTTCGTCAGCGCGTGATGGGCCCAGTGCGTGGCAGGCGTCGAGATGGTCCGTTCCAGCAGCCACATCAGCGGGCGCAGTGCACGGATCCTGTACAAGGGCTCGTCCCAGCGCCATGCGCTATGCGCCCCGAGAATCACGGCGATCTTGATGACGATGTAGACGCCGTAGACCTTGGCAAAGCCGAGGTACAGCAACACACCCGCGAACCAGAGACCCGGCATCATCAGGTAATAGAAGAAGTTGTTGCGGTACGTGATGCGGATGCTCATGTATTGCGCGGTGTGGTGCGCACGGTGCAATGGCCACAACAACGGGGTATGCGAGATCCGATGCCACCAGTACTGGGTCAGGTCATCGCAAACCAGCAGGATCGCGGCCATGGCCCACCAAGGCAGGTCCGCCCAGGCGCCACGCTGCTCCGGAATCAGCCACGTGCAGAGCAAGTTCGTGGCGAGCAAGAGCAGCGGCTGCACGACTGCCAGCAAGCTCAGGAACATGGCCAGTTCCAGCCGGGTGTCGTCCTGTGTGGCGTGAACGCTATGTTTGTAGCGCCGTGTGACGATCTCCAGCCCGGCAAAGCCAAGCATGAGTGTCACGATCAATACGTTCTGTAGCTGCGGACTCATTTGGGTGTCTCCGATCTCGCTTTATGGTCTGTATGACTCCAGTGTCCGAATGACTGTAGGCTTGCCGTGTCAATGCGTCCAATGCATACGCAATGTTCTAATGCGTAGAGAGCATTGAAATGATGGACCTCCGCCGCCTCAGCCACGTCGTGGCGCTCGCCGATGAGCTGCATTTCGCGCGGGCGGCGGAGCGCGTTCACCTTAGCCAGCCAGCCTTCAGTCGCAGCATCCAGGCCATCGAAGGCGACCTTGGCATCCGCCTGTTCGATCGCGACATCGGAGACGTGCGGCCAACCCCGGCCGGCGAATTCGTGATCGCGCGGGCGCGGCGGCTGCTGTTCGATGCACGCTGCCTGCAGCGCGATGTCGATCTCTATCGCGACAGTCAGTTGGGCGACACGGCATTCGGCATCGGGCCCTTCCCGGCCGCGACCCTCTTGCCGCCGGTGCTGACCGAGCTGCGCCGACTGCATCCGGAGGTTGCGTTGCGCGTGGAAGAGAGCAACTGGCAGCAGTTGCTGGAACGCTTGCGCGCGGAGGATATCGAGTTCTTCGTCGCCGACGTGCGCGACCTGCCCGATGACGCGGCGCTGGATGTCCGTCCCCTGGGAAAGCAGCGCGGCGACCTCTACGTCCGCGCCGCGCATCCGCTTGCCGGACGTCAATCCTCATTGAAGGACGCCTGGGCATACGGCGTCGCGGCGACGAAGCTGCCAAGCCCGGTGCGAGCTGCGCTGGCAAGGTTGCTTGGTTTGCCTGCGGGCCAGGACGCCGTCCTTGCGCTGGAATGCGATGACATTGCCGTGCTCCGGCGCGTGGCGTTGTCCACCGACACGGTGCTTGCCGCGACGCAGGAGTCGATGCGGGCAGATGTTGAGTCAGGCGCGCTGTTGCCGCTGCAAATCCGCGGGCTGCCCTCGCTGTATTCCGAAATGGGGGTGGTGAGCCTTCGCAACAGGACGGCATCGCCGATGGCGCAGAATGCCATCGCCTGCTTCACGCGGGTAGCCCGCGAAATGAACAGCTAGCTGACGCGGATCGCTACGGGAAAATGACCCCTACCGCGCCATCTGCAGCGTCACAATGCCGGCAAGCACCAGCGCCGTGGCAATCAGCCGCCGCCGATCAAATGACTCGCGCAGCAGGAAGTGGCCCAGCAACGCGGCAAAGATCACGCTCGATTCACGCAGCGCCGCCAGCTTGGTCACGGGCGCCAGGGTCATCGCCCACAGCATCAGCGCATACGAGCCCACCCGGTTGATGCCGCCGATCCACGCGCGCTTCCATTCCGTGCGCATCAGCGTGACCAGCGCGGTGCCGCGCCGGCTGAAGGCATAGGTCGGCATGAAGATGTGCGACATCGCCTGCAGCCAGACGATGTAGGTGAAGACCTCGCCGTAGCGCTTGACCGCGGTGCCGTCGATCACGGTGCCGCCCGCCAGGCAGGCCCCGGCCAGCAGCGCAAAGCCGAGCAGGTCGGGCGATTGCCGGCGCCAGCGCACCAGGCTGACCAGCCCGCAGCAGATCAGCGCGATGCCGGCATAGCCGCCTGGCCCCAGCCGTTCGCTGCCGGCCAGCAACAGCAGGATCGCCACCATCATCGGCGCCGAGCCACGCATCAGCGGATAGGCCTGGCTGAAGTCGCCGCGGTTGTAGGCGGCCACCAACGACAGCTTGTAGCCGACCTCCAGCGCCACGGTGGCCAGCAGGAAGGGCCAGACCTGCGGCGCGGGCAGCGGCACCAGGAACAGCAAGGGCAACGCCACCAGCAGGCAGAAGGTGTCGATCAGCGCCATCGACGACAACCGGTCGCCGCCGATCTTGACGATGGCGTTCCACGACGCATGCATCAGCGCGGACAGCATCACGGCGGCAAAGGCGAGGCCGTGAAAGTCTGGGGGGAGGGACATGAAGGGTGGGTTTGCGAACCGATGGTTTGCTCCCCTCTCCCGCAGGCGGGAGAGGGGAGCCCGCTGCCAGGCGCTGGAGGAAGGTTGCTTAAGCCGCTTCCGCCAGCGGCGCCTGCGCCTTGATCCCCATCTCGCGCAGCACCTCCCCGATTGCCGTCACGACATTGCGCATCTCGTTGTCATCAATCGCACCAATGCACCCGACGCGGAAGGTCTCCATCTGCGTCAGCTTGCCCGGATACAGGATGTAGCCGCGCTCGCACACCTTGGCGTAGAAGGTCTTGAAGTCATAGCGCGCATCGGCCGGCGCATGGAAGGTGACGATGATCGGCGCCTGCACCGCCGCCGGCAGGAAGGCGCGGAAGCCGAGCGCGGCCATGCCCTGCACCAGCGTGTTGCAGTTCTTGCGGTAGCGCGCGCCGCGCACCGGCTGGCCGCCTTCTTCCAGGAACTGGTCGAGCGCGGTGCGGAAGGCCGCCACCACGTGCGTGGGCGGCGTGAAGCGCCACTGCGTGGTCTTCTGCATGTAGACATACTGGTCGTACAGGTCCAGCGCCAGCGAGTGGCTGTTGCCCTGGCTGGCTTCCAGCACGTCCTTCTTCACCAGCACGAAGCCCATGCCCGGCACGCCCTCGATGCACTTGCCGGTGGCGGCCACCAGCGCGTCGAACGGCATGGTGCGGGCGTCGATCTCGATCGCGCCGAACGAGCTCATCGCGTCGACGATCAGGCCCTTGCCCAGCCGCTGGCACAGCGCGGCGATATCCTGCAGCGGGTTGAGCACGCCGGCGCCGGTCTCGCAGTGCACCTGCGCCACGTGGGTAATGGACGGATCGCGCCGGATGGCCTCTTCGATCACCGCGGCGGTGGCGGGCTGGTCTTCGGGGATCGGCAGTTCCACGCTGGCGCGGCCCAGCACCTTGCAGATCTTGAGGATGCGCTGGCAGTAGGCGCCGTTCTGCGGCACCAGCACCTTGCCGTCGCGCGGCACCACATTGGCAATGGCGGCTTCCACCGAGAAGGTGCCGCTGCCCTGCATCGGCACGCACACATGGGTGCCTTCGCCGTGGACGATGCGCACCAGGTCGTCGCACAGGCTGCGCGTGATGGTGTTGAAGGCGGCGTCCCACGAACCCCAGTCGCGCAGCATGGCCTGTTTGGTGGCGAGCGAAGTGGTCAGGGGGCCGGGGGTCAGAAGGATCGGGTCGTTGCCACGAATCATGGTGAGCTCCTGATTGGGAAGGAGTGGAAATAGGGGAAGGTCAGTCGTTGCCCTGGCGCCAGGCCTGGGTCTTGCAATCGAGCACGCGCTGCAGCAGGTAATAGAGCAGGCAGGCGAAGGCCGAGGTCAGCACCACCAGCGTCGCCATTGCCGCCGCGGGGCCGATGTCGCCGGATTCATCCAGGTTGACGATCTCGACCGAGGCCAGCTTGGTGTCGGCGCCGTACAGGAACACCACTGCCGAGACCGTGGTCATCGCATTGATGAAGAGGTAGCGCGAGATCTCCAGGATGGCGGGCAGGCAGGCCGGCACCGTGACCTTGAAGAAGGTCTTGTAGAACGGCACCTTGAGCGACGCGGACACGGCCTCGAACTCGCTGTCGAGCTGCTTGAGCGCGGTCACCGCGGTCAGGTGGCAGGAGGCGTAATAGTGGACGATGGTCACCAGCACCAGGATCCCCAGCGTCTGGTACAGCCCGTGCATCGGGTTGGCCTGCGGCACGAAGAAGAAGATGTAGCCCAGACCCAGCACCAGCCCTGGTACGCCCATCGGCAGCACCGCCATCAGCCGCACGAAGCTGCGCAGCCAGTCCATGCCGCGGGTCTTCTCCAGCAGGTAGGCGGTGGCGAAGATGAACACCGGCCCGATCACTGCGGCCAGTCCCGCCATGCGCAGGCTGTTCAGGTAGGAATCGACCACGCCGCCCTCGACCAGCCCCACCCGGTAGTGGTTCAGCGACAGCGAGAAGTTGTACGGCCACAGCTTGACGAAGGACGCGTAGACCGCCATGCCCATCACCGCCAGCATCAGCGCCGCCATCAGCCAGCAGAACACCGCCATGGCCAGGTCGAAGCGGCGGCTGCGGCGCGGCACGTAGGGCACCGAGCGTGCCGACATCAGCGCCATCTGGCGGCGCTGCACGCGCGCATCGACGTAGTAGGTGACGGCCACCGGCACCAGCAGCATCAGCGATACCACCGCGCCCTGCGAGAAGTCCTGCATGCCGATCACCAGCTTGTAGATGTCGGTGGCCAGCATATGGAAGTTGCCGCCGATCACCTTGGGGATGCCGAAGTCCGAGATCGCATAGGTGAACACCACCATCGCCGCGCTGACCAGGCCGTAGCGCGCACCCGGCACGGTGATGGTGAAGAACTTGCGCACGGTCGAGGTGCCCAGCGCATCGGCCGCCTCATACAGCCGCGCGTCAGTCAGCGACAGCGCGGTGATCAGGATCATCAGCGCATGCGGGAAGGTGGCGAACACCAGCGAGGCCACGATGCCCAGCGGCCCGTAGATCTGGGCGCTGCCCATCCACGGCTTGAACAGCCCCTGGTTGCCGAACCAGAAGATGAAGGAGATCGCCGCCAGCAGCGATGGCGCCAGCAGCGGGATCAGCGCCAGGTTGCGCAGCAGGCCCTTGCAGGCGATGCGGCTGCGCGTCAGCGCATAGGCAAAGCTGAACGCCAGCGGCACCGTGATGCAGGTGGCCAGGGCAGAGATCCACAGGCTGTTCCACACCGAGCGCAGCAGCGCGGGCGACTCGAAGTACGCGCGGAAGTGCGCGATGCCGGCCAGGCTGCCGTCGCGGTTCTGCACGCTCTTGGCCAGGATCATCACGATCGGCGCCAGCACGAAGCATGCGAGCGCCAGCGCGGCCAGCGCCAGCAGCACGTGGGCGAGGCGGTCGGTCCAGTGTGCGCGCACCGCGGTGGCGACCAGTGCCGGCGGCGCGGGCTGCGCGCCAGGGTTGGCAGGCCCGGCCGGCCCGCTGGTGGCGGGGGCGGGGATGGTATCGGTGGCCGGCATGGTGGCAGACGTAGTGGCAGTCGTAGTGGCCGGCGCCGCAGTGAGGCTCATGCGCATGCGTGGCGGAAAATGCGGATACGGTCAGCGGGAATGGCCAGGCGCAGCAGGTCGCCGGTGTTCGGGCGCAGCTCGTGCAGGTCATTGAGCGAGAGGTCGGCGTACAGTGCGCCGGACGCCGCGTCAGGCAGGCGCAGCGTCAGCCGCGAGAACGCGCCGAGGAACTCGATCTTGTCCACGGTGGCCTCCAGCACGTTGGGGCCATGCTGTTCGATGCCGCGCACGCATACGTCTTCGGGGCGGAAGAACACCTGCACGTCCTCGTCGGCGCAACAGCCCGGGGGCGCGGCGCAGCGCATGCGCACGCCGCCCAGTTGCAGCTCGCCGTCGCCGCAGACGCGCGCGCCCAGCATATTGGTCTTGCCGACGAAGTCCGCCGCGAACGGCGTGGCCGGGCGTTGGTAGATCTGCGCCGGCGTGCCTACTTGCTCGATCGCGCCCTGGTTCATCACCACGATGCGGTCGGCCATCGATAATGCCTCTTCCTGGTCGTGCGTGACCAGGATGGTGGTGATGTTCAGCCGCTGCTGCAGCGCGCGGATCTCGCTGCGCAGCCGCACCCGCACGCGGGCATCGAGCGCTGACAGCGGCTCATCGAGCAACAGCAGGCCGGGCGAGGTGGCCAGCGCGCGCGCAATTGCCACGCGCTGCTGCTGGCCGCCGGAAAGCTGCGCCGGGTACTGGTTGCCGCGCTCGGGCAGCCCCACCAGCGTCAGCAGCTCATCCACGCGGGCGCGGCGCTGGTCGCGCGGCATGCGGCGGTTGACCAGGCCGTAGGCCACGTTGTCCGCCACCGTCAGGTTGGGGAACAGCGCGTAGGACTGGAACACGATGCCGTAGTCGCGCTCCATCGGCGGCAGCGTGGAGATGTCGCGCCCGCCCTGGTGGATGGTGCCTGCGCTCTGCGACTCCAGCCCGGCGATGATGCGCAGCAGCGTGGTCTTGCCGCAGCCCGACGGGCCCAGGAAGCACAGCAGCTCGCCCTGGCGCACGTCCAGGTCGATATGTTGGAGTGCCACGAAGGCGCCGCTGCTGCCGCCGAAGCGCTTGTGGATGCCTTTCAGGCTGAGGTAGGTCTCGGCCGTGGATGGGGAGGTCTGCATGGCGTGTGGACCCGGTGTGTTCTGTTGGAGGACCCGGCGTCCTCTGCCCCAGGGGGCGAGGGTGCCGGTACAGGACGGTGCTCAGGCGCTCAGGGCTGCTTCTCCGACTTGCTGGCATAGCGCTTCTGCCACTCGGTCAGCACGCGCTCGCGGTTCTTGGCAATATGGCTGAAGTCGTTCTTGACCAGCATCTGCTCGTAGTTGGCCGGGATAGTCTCGATCTTCTTCGCCACGCCGGGGTAGGCGACGATGGCCCAGTCCCTGGCAAACAGCTGGTTGGCTTCCTTGCTGGCCAGCCAGTCCATATAGCGCTGCGCGGCCTCCATCTTCCTGGTGCCCTTGACGATGCCGGCAGCCTCGATGTCGTAGCCCAGGCCTTCCTTGGGGAAGATCATCTCGATCGGCGCGCCCGAGGCCAGCGTCTTGTGCGCGCGCAGCTCGAACGAGATGCCGATCGGGAACTCACCCGAGCCGGCCTGCTTGCATGGCTTGGACCCCGAATGGGTGTACTGGGCGATGTTCTCGTGCAGTGCATCCATGTACTTCCACCCATCCTGCTCGCCATAGAGCTGCAGCCAGGCGGTCACGTCCAGGAAGCCGGTGCCGGAAGAGGCCGGGTTGGGCATCACGATGGTGCCCTTGTAGATGGGCTTGGCCAGGTCCTTCCAGGTCTCGGGGCGCGGCAGGTTGCGCTTCTTGGCTTCGATGGTGTTGAAGCAGATGGTGGCGCCCCAGACGTCCAGCCCCACCCACGACGGCGGCGTGGCCTTGTCGCTGTAGTCGCGCGTCAGTTTCTCGAAGCCCTTGGGCGCGTAGGGCGCCAGCATCCCTTCCTGCTTGAGCAGTTCCAGGCTCGACGCCGCCAGCCCGGCGATCACGTCGGCCTGCGGGTTGCCTTTTTCGGCCAGCGCCTTGGCGGTGATGACGCCGGTGGAATCGCGCACGTACTTCAGTTCGATATCGGGCGCCACCTTGGCAAAGCCCTCGGCGTACGGCTTGAGGGTCTCGATCTCCCACGCCGTGTAGACGGTGAGGGTGGTCTTCTGGGCCAGCGCCGTGCCGGAGGCGGCTAGCGCAAGCAGGGCGGCGGCGGTGCGCAGGGTGGATGTGAAGGACGGTTGCATGGGGACTCCTTCTGGCATTGTAGGTGGAGATATGTGTCGATTTGGTGAATATGTTGCATTGCCACGGGGCGTGCCGCACAACATTGAATCACCGTGAAACCCTTGTTTTACAACACTTGCAAGACATGTTCCTGGTTTTCCGCGCTCCATACGTCACCAACTGCGCCACACCGATGTCTTGATTGTTGACAATATACAAACCGCTTGCTTTAATGGCAACAAGGATTTTCGATATTGCGCAATCCGTCACAAACGGGAGTTTTCATGTCACGCCAAGCACCGCTGGCGAGCGAAATCACCATCCTGCAGAGCCAGTCGCTGGCCACCCTGGTGCAGCGCGAACTGGAACTGCGGATCATGTCGGGCGACCTGCCCCCCGGCGCCAAGCTCAATGAGATCGAGGTGGCAGGGCAGCTCAATGTGTCGCGCGGACCGGTGCGGGAAGCCTTCCGGGCGCTGGAGCAGGCCGGCCTGCTGCGCACCGAGAAGAACCGCGGCGTGTTCGTGCGCGCCATCTCGGTGGAAGAAGCCGATGAGATCTATGAACTGCGTGCGGTGCTGGATGAGTTCATCGGCCGGCAGCTGGCCGCCCGCATCACGCCCGAGAGCCTGCGCGAACTGCGCGCGCTGGTGGAGTCGCTGGGCGCCGCCAGCCAGGCGCGCGATGTCGATGAATACACGCGGCTGAACCTGGAGTTCCACGACCGCATGGTCGAACTGGCCGGCAACCGCAAGCTGCTGGATACCTACCGGCGCCTGGTCAAGGAGCTGACGCTGTTCCGGCGCGAAGCGCTGTCCGGCAGCCATGCCGCCATGCCCGACTCCACCCGCGAGCACCGTGCCATCGTCTCGGCGATTGCCGCGCGCGACGGCGAACTGGCCGCGCGGCTGATGCGCGAGCACGTCGAGCGCGGCCGCGCCCGCATGCATGCCGCGGTGGACCCGGCCAGCGCCGACAAAGGCGCTGCCGCCTGAATCCGACCGCATCCATGGAAAGTACCGACCCCATTCGCGCCCAAGCACAGGAACCCCAACATGCCTGACACCAATGCCCGCACCATTACCGTCAACCAGCGCACCTATCGCTGGATGCAGCAGCCCGTCGTGGTGGTCTGCGTCGACGGCTGCGAGTTCGACTACCTGGAAGCCGCCGCCGCCAGCGGCCGCGCGCCCTACCTGAAGCGGCTGCTGGAAGCCGGCTCCGCCTTCCGCGGCGCCTGCGTGGTGCCCACCTTCACCAACCCCAACAACCTGTCCATCGTCTGCGGCGCGCCGCCCGCGGTGCATGGCATCTGCGGCAACTACTTCTTTGACCGCGGCGCCAACGGCGGGCGCGGCGAGGAAGTGATGATGAACGACCCCAAGTACCTGCGCGCCGGCACCATCCTGGCCGCGTTTGCCGACGCCGGGGCCAGCGTCGCCGTGGTGACCGCCAAGGACAAGCTGCGCCGCTTGCTGGGCCACGGCATGCAGGGCATCTGCTTCTCGTCGGAGAAGGCCGACCAGGCCACGGTGGAAGAGAACGGCATCGACGGGGTGGTCGAGCTGGTCGGCATGCCGGTGCCTGACGTGTACAGCGCGGAGTTGTCGGAATTCGTCTTCGCCGCCGGCGTGCGGCTGATGGAGACGCGCCGCCCGGACCTGATGTACCTGTCCACCACCGACTATATCCAGCACAAGTTCGCACCCGGCTCGGACGGCGCCAACGCCTTCTACGCCATGATGGACAAATATCTGGCGCAACTGGACGCGCTGGGCTGCGTGGTCGCGCTGACCGCCGACCACGGCATGAACGCCAAGCACGACGACGCCACCAAGGCGCCCAACGTGATCTACCTGCAGGACCAGCTGGACGCATGGCTGGGCCGCGGCGTGGAAGACGGCGGCGCGCGCGTGATCCTGCCGATCACGGATCCCTACGTGGTCCACCACGGCGCGCTCGGGTCCTACGCCACCATCTATCTGCCCGACGATGCCGACCCGGCCGCGATCCAGGCCCGGCTGACCGACCTGCAGGGCGTGGAAAGCGTGCTGACCAACGCCGAGGCCTGCGCGCGCTTCGAACTGCCGCCCGACCGCGTCGGCGACCTAGTGGTGACCAGCGACAAGCATGTGGTGCTGGGCACCAGCCGCAGCCGCCACGACCTGTCCGGGCTGGACGCGCCGCTGCGCTCGCACGGCGGCGTGTCGGAGCAGACCGTGCCGCTGGTATTCAACCGCGCCACGGCCGGCATTCCCGGCAAGGCCCAGCTGCGCAACTTCGACATCTTCGATGTCGCGCTGAACCATCTGCACTGAGTGCATTGAGCCGTACCGAACTCTATTGACCGGAGGAGACTCTTGAACGCCCCCCAATTCCCCGCTGGTGCCGTCAACCCCCATTTCCGCGCCGAGGCCCTGCGCATCGACGGCCAGAAGATCGTGCGCGAGCGCGTGATCGAAGTGCGCAATCCGTATGACGGCACGCTGGTCGGTACCGTGCCCAAGGCCACGCTGGACGATGTGCGCCGTGCCTTCGAAGTGGGCCAGGCCTACCGCTCCACGCTGACCCGCTATGAGCGCGCCGCCATCCTGAACCGCGCCGCCGCGCTGCTGCGCGAGCGCACCGAGGAAGCGTCGGACCTGATCACGCTGGAATCCGGCCTGTCCAAGAAGGATTCGCTGTATGAGATCGGCCGCGTCGCCGACGTACTGGGCTTTGCCGCCACCGAGGCGCTGCGCGACGATGGCCAGTTGTTCTCGTGCGACCTGACTCCGCACGGCAAGAAGCGCCGCGTGATGACCCAGCGCGAGCCGCTGCTGGGCGTGATCTGTGCCATCACGCCGTTCAACCACCCGATGAACCAGGTGGCGCACAAGGTGGCGCCGTCGATCGCCACCAACAACCGCATGGTGCTCAAGCCGTCGGAAAAGGTGCCGTTGTCGGCGTTCTACCTGGCCGACCTGCTGTATGAAGCCGGCCTGCCGCCGCAGATGCTGCAGGTGATCACTGGCGACCCGCGCGAGATCGCCGACGAGCTGATCACGCACCCCGCTGTGGACCTGGTGACCTTTACCGGCGGCGTGGCGATCGGCAAGTACATTGCCAGCAAGGCCGGCTACAAGCGCGTGGTGCTGGAACTGGGCGGCAACGACCCGCTGATCGTGCTGGACGACGCCGACCTGGACCGCGCCTCGGACCTGGCGGTGCAGGGCTCGTACAAGAACTCCGGCCAGCGCTGCACCGCGGTCAAGCGCATGCTGGTGCATGAAGCCGTGGCCGCGCGCTTTACCGAACTGGTGGTGGAGAAGACCCGCGCGTGGA
This sequence comes from Cupriavidus sp. GW821-FHT07C08, assembly GCF_059419025.1. Lineage (NCBI taxonomy): Bacteria > Pseudomonadati > Pseudomonadota > Betaproteobacteria > Burkholderiales > Burkholderiaceae > Cupriavidus > Cupriavidus sp. GW821-FHT07C08. The sequence goes on along the minus strand of NZ_JBWKQZ010000008.1, from coordinate 85,678 downwards.
AATACGGCGACCCGATGGACCGCGGCGTCGACATGGGCACCGTGATCGACGAGCAGGCCGCGCAGCTGTTCGAGGCCCGCGTCAATGAGGCAGTGGCGCAGGGTGCGCGGCTGCTGGTGGGCAACCAGCGCAACGGGGCCAGCTATTCGCCGACGGTGCTGGACCGCGTGGACCCGTCGATGACGGTGGTGCGCGAGGAAACCTTCGGGCCGGTTTCGCCGATCATCACCTTCCGCGACGTGGACGATGCCATCCGGATTTCCAACGGCACTGCGTTTGGGCTGTCCTCTGCCGTCTGTACCAACCGCATCGAGGATTTCACGAAAATCGCCAATTCACTGCATGTGGGTACGGTCAACCTTTGGGAGGTGCCGGGCTACCGTATTGAACTGACGCCGTTCGGCGGCATCAAGGATTCGGGGCTGGGCTACAAGGAAGGCGTGCAGGAGGCGGCCAAGAGCTTTACGAATCTGAAGACGATTACGTTGCCTTGGGGGTGAGGAAGGGCGGCGCATCCCTGGCAAGCCGGCCATTGCGCCGGCTTTTGCCTGCATTGCGCTAGAATCGGCGCCCAACAGGTACTTTCCCGCCCATCGCGCCCCAATCCGGAGTCACCGTGCTCGCCGAACAACGGCAGAAATACATCCTCGACCAGCTGTCCGCCACCGGCGCGCTCGCCATCAGCGAACTCGTTACCGAGCTCGACGTCTCACGCGAGACCATCCGGCGCGACCTCAACGCGCTGGCCGCGCGTGGCCTGCTGGTGCTGACCCACGGCGGCGCGCTGGCCTCGGACCGCACCGAGCCCGATACCCAGACCCGCGCCGCGGTCAATGCCGAAGGCAAGCGCGCCATCGGCGTGCGTGCGGCGGAGCTGGTGCGCGACGGCGCCTCGCTGATCCTGGACTACGGCACCACCACCCACGCGGTGGCGCAGGCGCTGCATGGCCACCACAACCTGCTGGTCTACACCAACGACCTTGCCATCGCCCAGCTGCTGGGCCGGCGCAACGGCAACCGGGTGATCGTGCTGGGCGGGGAGCTGCAGGACAACGAAGACGCCACGCACGGCTGGGACACCATCGAACAGCTGTCGCGCTACCACACCGACTTTGCCTTTGTCGGCATCGGCGGCGTCACGCCGCGCGGCGAGATCTGCGATTTCTCCCGCGCCGCGGCGGAGCTGCGCAGCCGGATGCTGCTGGCCGCCGACGTGGCCTGCGTGGTGGCTGACCATACCAAGTTCGGGCGCAATACCGGGGTCAACATCAAGCATTCCGAACTGGCTGCCTGGCTGATCACTGACATGGCGCCGGAGCCCGAACTGGGCGCAGCGTTAAAGGAACGGGGCACCAAGCTGCTCATCGCCTGAAGGCCGGGGAGCCCCCGCCGGACACAGCGCTGTCCGCTGATCGCACGGAAATCCCGCCTCACGCACAAAAATGCGGCTCTCACGCCGCTGTCACAGGTGTTTTGACTGTTGTGTGCCCCACGCTGGTGCTAAAGTGCCGCATTGTCCGACATTCACGGCCCGCCGTGAATGTGCAGACAACCGGAGGCCACCCACCTTCCATCGGCGCAACGCCAGACGGCACCACAGACCGGCACCAAGCCGGCAAGGCTGCCGGATCCAGCCACTCCAGCACAGCAGAGACATCCGTGAATTCTCCCTCCCTTGACGCATTCCTGGCGGGGGTTGCCCGCCGCGACCCCAATCAACCTGAATTCCTCCAGGCCGTGAAGGAAGTGATGATGACGCTCTGGCCCTTTGTCGAGCGCAATCCGCGCTACTCCGACCAGGCCCTGCTTGAGCGGCTGGTGGAGCCCGAGCGCGTGATCCAGTTCCGCGTGGCCTGGACCGACGACCAGAACCGCGTGCAGGTCAACCGCGCCTTCCGCGTGCAGCACAGCTCGGCCATCGGCCCGTTCAAGGGCGGCATGCGCTTCCACCCGACCGTGAACCTGTCGGTCCTGAAGTTCCTGGGCTTCGAGCAGACTTTCAAGAACGCGCTGACCACGCTGCCCATGGGCGGCGGCAAGGGCGGCTCGGACTTCGATCCCAAGGGCAAGTCCGACGGCGAAGTGATGCGCTTCTGCCAGGCGCTGGTGACTGAGTTGTTCCGCCACCTGGGCCCGGATACCGACATCCCGGCCGGCGACATCGGCGTGGGCGCACGTGAAGTCGGCTTTATGGCCGGCATGATGAAGAAGCTGTCGAACCAGTCCGCCTGTGTCTTTACCGGCAAGGGCCTGGCCTACGGCGGCAGCCTGATGCGCCCGGAAGCGACCGGCTACGGCACGGTCTACTTTGCGCAGGAGATGCTGCACCGTCGCGGGCGCGCTTTCGACGGCCTGCGCGTGCTGATCTCCGGCTCGGGCAACGTGGCCCAGTACGCGGCCGAGAAGGCGATCGAGCTGGGCGCCACGGTGCTGACGCTGTCCGATTCCGGCGGCGTGTTGCACTACCCGCAGGGCATGACCACCGGGCAGCTAGCCGAAGTGATGGCCTTCAAGAATGAAGAGCGCGGCCGCCTGTCCGACTTTGCCGCCCGCCACGGCATGACCTTCGAAGCCGGCCGCACCCCGTGGCACGTGCCCGCCGATGTGGCGCTGCCGTGCGCCACCCAGAACGAGCTGGACGGCAACGACGCCGAGACCCTGCTTGGCAATGGCGTGATCTGCGTGGCCGAAGGCGCCAACATGCCGTCGACGCTGGAAGCCGTCGATCGCTTTGTCGACGCGAAGATCCTCTACGCCCCGGGCAAGGCCAGCAATGCCGGCGGCGTTGCCACTTCCGGACTTGAAATGTCGCAGAACGCCATGCGCCTGTCCTGGCACCACGCCGAGGTCGACGAGAAGCTGCACGCAATCATGAAGGACATCCACCAGAACTGCATCCACCACGGCCAGAAGGCGGGTGGCTATATCAACTACGTGGAAGGCGCGAACATCGCCGGCTTCGTCAAGGTGGCCGACGCCATGCTGGCGCAAGGCGTGATCTGACCTGAAGTTCCGGCCGGCGCAATGCCGGCCGTGGCCGGGCGGGTGCAGGCACGCGCCCGTCTGGCGCATCTCCCCCTGATTCTTCCCCCAGGCAGTACCCATCCCGCAGCGCTGGGCAGCGCCCCCCATGCCGTCGCCCGCCGCCACGGCCCGCCGCCCGGCTGATCTCCCGATTATTCGCAAACCACGAACACTGTCCTCGGACTTTGCCACGTAGTCAGTGCAAGGCACCTTGCCTACTATGCACACACACCAAGCAAACGACGCAGGTGAATGAATGTGTCGGTAGCAACCACTAACTTTCAAGCCAGCCTGCTCAGGCGCCCCCGACCGGAGATCCTCATGACGAACCCCAAGCTCGAAGTCCTGACCCCGCAAAACAGCCAGATCATCTTTATCGACCACCAGCCGCAGATGGCTTTCGGGGTGCAGTCGATGGACCGCCAGGCCCTGAAGAACAACACCGTTGGCCTGGCCAAGGCGGCCAAGATCTTCAATATCCCGACCACCATCACCACGGTGGAAACGGAGTCGTTCTCGGGCTTCACCTACCCGGAACTGCTGGATGTGTTCCCGGACCACAAGCTGCTGGAGCGCACCTCGATGAACTCCTGGGACGACCAGAAGGTGCGTGATGCGCTCAAGGCCAACGGCCGCAAGAAGGTGGTGGTGTCCGGCCTGTGGACCGAGGTCTGCAACAACAGCTTTGCCCTTTGCGCCATGGCCGAAGGCGACTATGAGATCTACATGGTGGCCGATGCCTCCGGCGGCACCTCGAAGGAAGCCCACGACTACGCCATGCAGCGCATGGTCCAGGCGGGCGTGGTACCGGTCACCTGGCAGCAGGTGCTGCTGGAATGGCAGCGCGACTGGGCCCACCGCGACACGTATGACGCGGTGATGAAACTGGTCAAGGAGCACTCGGGCGCCTACGGTATGGGAGTGGACTACGCCTACACCATGGTCCACAAGGCCGCGCAGCGTACCGCCACGCCGCATGAGGCACTGGCCGCCGTGCCTGCCCGCTGAGCCGGCACTGAACCCGCCGCAAGCTCACCCGATCCCCCCCATTGCATCCAGGAGCCCCATCATGAGCATCATCACGACGCAGGACGGCACGCAGATCTTCTACAAGGACTGGGGCAGTGGCCAGCCCGTGGTTTTCTCCCACGGCTGGCCCCTCAATGCCGATGCGTGGGATGCGCAGATGCTGTTCCTGGTGCGGCAGGGGTTCCGGGTGATCGCCCATGACCGCCGCGGCCATGGCCGATCGGACCAGCCGGCGCAGGGCAACGACATGGACACCTATGCCGATGACCTGGCCGCGCTGCTGGACGCGCTGGACCTGCGCGATGCCACGCTGGTGGGCCATTCCACCGGTGGCGGCGAGGTGGCGCACTACATCGGCCGCCATGGCACCGGCCGTGTCGCCAGGGCGGTGCTGATCGGCGCGGTGCCGCCGATCATGCTCAAGACCGCGGCCAACCCCGGCGGGCTGCCGATCGATGTGTTCGACGGCATCCGCAAGGGCGTGGCCGACAACCGCTCGCAGTTCTACCAGGACCTGGCGACGCCGTTCTTCGGCTTCAACCGCCCCGGCGCAAAGGTCTCGCAAGGCACCATCGATGCCTTCTGGGCGCAGGGCATGGCCGGCGGCATCGTAGGCCAGTACGCCTGCATCAGGGAATTCTCGGAAGTCGACTACACCGAGGACCTGAAGAAGTTCGACGTGCCCACGCTGATCCTGCATGGCGATGACGACCAGATCGTGCCCATCGACGCTTCGGCGAAGCGGTCGGCGGAACTGGTCAAGGGCGCGACCCTCAAGGTGTATCCGGGCGCTTCGCACGGCATGTGCGTGGTCAATGCCGACCAGGTCAACGCCGACCTGCTGGCCTTCCTGAAGGCCTGAGCCAGATGTCAGTCACCCGCCGGCAATTTATCGCTTCGGCCGCCGCGCTCGGCGCGGCGCCTTTTTCGGAGACCTTCGCCATGTCGCCTGGCAGCCAACCCAGCCTCATCCTCGTCAACGGCAAGTTCACTACGCTCGACAAGTCCAAGCCGCAGGCGGACGCCGTCGCGATCCGCGACGGACGCTTCGTCGCCGTCGGCACGCGCCAGGACATCATGAAGCTGGCCGGCGCGCAGACCAAGGTGGTCGACCTGAACGGCCGGCGGGCCATTCCCGGGCTGATTGACAGCCATATGCATATTATCCGCGGCGGCCTGAACTACAACATGGAGTTGCGCTGGGACGGCGTGCGTTCGCTCGCCGACGCAATGCGCATGCTGAAGGACCAGGTCGCGCGCACGCCAGCGCCGCAATGGGTGCGGGTGGTGGGCGGCTTTACTGAGCACCAGTTCGCCGAGAAGCGGCTGCCCACCATCGACGAACTGAATGCCGTGGCGCCCGATACCCCGGTATTCATCCTGCACCTCTATGACCGCGCCATTCTGAACGGCGCCGCACTGCGTGCCGTTGGCTACACCAAGGACACGCCGAACCCTCCGGGCGGCGAGATCGTGCGCGATGCACGCGGCAATCCCACCGGCCTGCTACTGGCCAAGCCCAACGCGACGATCCTCTACGCCACGCTGGCCAAGGGCCCGAAGCTACCGCCCGAGTACCAGAAGAACTCGACGCGCCACTTCATGCGCGAGGTGAACCGCCTGGGCGTGACCGGCGTGATCGATGCGGGCGGCGGCTACCAGAACTATCCCGAGGACTACAGCATCATCGAGGAACTGCACAAGGAAGGCCACCTCACGGTGCGCCTGGCCTACAACCTGTTCACGCAGAAGCCCAAGGAAGAGCTGAGCGATTTCAAGACCTGGACGTCGACCGTGAAGCCAGGCCAGGGCGATGACCTCTATCGCCACAATGGCGCCGGCGAAATGCTGGTCTACACGGCGGCCGACTTCGAGGACTTCCGTGTCGAGCGCCCCGACATGGCGCCGTCAATGGAAGCCGACCTGGAGCCGGTGATCCGCCTGCTGGCCGAAAAGCGCTGGCCGTGGCGCCTGCATGCGACCTACGACCAGACCATCACGCGCGCGCTCGACGTCTACGAGAAGGTCGCCAAGGACATCCCGTTCAGCGGCCTGAACTGGTTCTTCGACCACGCCGAGACGATTTCCGACCGCAATATCGACCGCATCGCCGCGCTCGGTGGCGGCATCGCGGTGCAGCACCGCATGGCCTACCAGGGCGAGTACTTTGTCGAGCGCTATGGCGCACGCGCTGCCGAAGCCACGCCGCCGATCAAGAAGATGCTCGAGAAGGGCGTCAAGGTCGGCGCCGGCACCGATGCCACGCGCGTGGCCTCGTACAACCCGTGGGTGTCGCTGTACTGGCTGACCACCGGCAAGACCGTGGGCGGCATGTCGATGTACCCGCAGGCCAACCTGATCGACCGCGAGACCGCGCTGCGGCTGTGGACCGAGGCCAATACCTGGTTCTCGTCCGAAACCGGCAAGAAGGGCCAGATCAAGGCGGGCCAGCTGGCCGACCTGGCGGTGCTGTCGGCGGATTACTTCAGCGTGCCGGGCGACGAGATCCAGGACATCACCTCGGTGCTGACCATCCTGGGCGGCGAAGTGGTCTATGGCGACGGCGACTTCGGCAAGCTGTCGCCCGCCATCCCGCCGGCGATGCCCGACTGGTCGCCGGCCCGCCACGGCAGCCAGTACCAGCCGCGCCCGCAAGCCCAAAAACTGGCCTTGAACACGGCGTGCGGCTGTGCCAGTTCGTGCGGCGTGCACGGCCATGCGCATGCCAGGGCCTGGACGGCCGGCGTGCCCACCTCGGACGAGAGTACGTTCTGGGGTGCACTGGGTTGCTCATGCTGGGCGTTCTGATGCCGCTGCATTGCCGATACCAGGAGGCCCGACCATGACTGCCCATCCCATCCTCCCCACGGCGGGCGCGGCGGCCACGCCCTCGGCCTGGCTGCGCTGGCTGGCGCTGCTGGCACTGTCCGCGCCCTACCTGCAGGGTGGACTGGTCAAGGTGGCTGACTTTGGTGCCGCCATCGCCGAGATGCAGCACTTCGGCCTGGCGCCGGCCGCACCGCTGGCGGCGGCCGTGATCGTGCTGGAACTGGGCGCGGCCGCACTGATGCTGAGCGGGCGGCTGCGGTGGCTGGGCGCGCTGGCGCTGGCCGTCTTCACCGTGCTGGCAACCTTTGTCGCCAACCGCTTCTGGCAGGCGCCGCCGGATGCGCGCTTCGGGCAGGCCAACGCCTTCTTCGAGCATATCGCGCTGGCCGGCGGCCTGTGCCTGGTGGCCTGGGAAGACCTGCGGCAACGCCGCGCGGCCATGGGCCAGGCATGAGCCAGGCCGCCAAGCCCGCGCCGATCCCCGGCGCCGGCGCCCCCGCCGGCGGCAGCTTCGCGCCGCTGGCGCATGGCACCTTCGCCGTGCTACGCATTCCCCGTCCCCAAGGACCCCCATGCACAACCAGCTGTTTATCGACGGCCGCTTCGTCGATGCCCTCGACGGGGACACCCTCGACATCGTCAATCCGCACGACGGCAGCCTGATCACGCGCGTGGCCGCGGGCGCGCAGCTCGATATCGACCGAGCCGTGGCCGCGGCACGCCGCGCCTTTCCCGCATGGTCGCGTCTCGCCGCCGGCGAACGGGGCAGGCTGCTGGCACGGCTGGCCGACGCCATCGAGGCTGACACGGGGCTGGCCGAACTCGAAAGCGCCGACACCGGCCATCCCATCCGCGATGCGCGCGGCCTCGACGTGCCGCGCACCGCGGCGTGCTTCCGCTATTTCGCGGGCATGGCCGACAAGATCGAAGGCACCGTGGTGCCGGTCGAACCCGGTTTTCTCAACTACGTGCAACGGGCCCCGGTCGGCGTGGTGGGGCAGATCGTGCCGTGGAACTTCCCGCTGATGTTCACCGGCTGGAAGCTGGGGCCGGCACTGGCGGCGGGCAACACGGTGGTGCTCAAGCCGTCGGAGCTGACGCCGCTGTCCGCGCTGCGCGTGGCGGCGCTGGCGGCTGACGTCGGTTTCCCGCGGGGCGTGATCAACGTCGTGCCCGGCTTCGGCAACGTGGCCGGGCAGCGGCTGGCCAACCATCCCGACGTGGACAAGATCGCCTTCACGGGCTCCACTGCCACCGGGCGGCGCATCGTCGAGGCCTCGCGCGGCAACCTCAAGCGCATCCAGCTTGAGCTGGGCGGCAAGGGCGCCAATATGGTCTTTGCCGATGCCGACCTGGATGCCGCGGTGGCGGGCGCGGCCTGGGCCAGCTTCCACAACCAGGGCCAGGCCTGCATTGCCGGCTCGCGCCTGCTGTTGCATGAGGGCATCGCCGATGCCTTCCTGGAGCGCTTCGTGGCGCTGGCGCAATCGATCCGCGTGGGCGATCCGGCCGACCGCGCCACTGAGATGGGGCCGCTGACCTCGGCCGCCCATCGCGACCGCGTGCTGGAGTCTGTGGAGATGGCACGGGCCCAGGGCGGCACCGTGCTGGCCGGCGGCAAGGCGCCCGCAGACCCCCGCTTGCGCCAGGGCTTCTATGTCGAGCCCACCGTGGTCGCGGCGCGCCCGCAGGACCGCATCGCCCAGGAAGAGGTCTTCGGGCCTGTCGTCACGGTGCTGCGCTTTGCCAGCGACGAGCAGGCGCTGGCCATTGCCAACGCCACGCAATACGGGCTGGGCAACGGGCTCTGGACGCGCGACCTGGCCCGCGCGCACCGCCTCGCGCGAGATATCCGCGGCGGCATGTGCTGGATCAACTGCTACAAGCGCGTCCATCCGGGCAGCCCCTTTGGCGGCGTAGGCGAATCCGGCTACGGGCGCGACATGGGGTTCGAGGCGATGCACGGCTACACCGAGTCACGCTCGGTGTGGATCAACGTGGATGCCGGCGTTGCGCCGCACTTTGCGCGCTGACGCCCGCGCGGCACCACCAACCATTTCAGGGAGAAAGCAATGAAGCTCTATCTGGTATCACTGGCCGCCGGCATCCTGGTCGGCATCATCTATGCACTGTTGCAGGTGCGCTCGCCGGCGCCGCCGGTGGTGGCGCTTATCGGCTTGCTGGGCATGCTGATCGGCGAGCAAGTGGTGCCGCCCGTCAAGCGCCTGCTGGCGGGCGAGCCGGTCACGGTGGCCTGGTTCCGTGGCGAGTGCGTGCCGAAGATCACCGGCGCACCGGCGGCGCCGACGGCGGCACGCCCGGCAGCGCGGGACGCCGGGGACCAGACGCAGGCGCATTAGGCATCGCGCTAGCCCAGCGCCAGCGTGCGTTGCCGCGCCAGTTCCGCCCAGCGCGCCGCTTCGGAAGCGACCAGCGCATTCATCGCCTCGCGTCCGCTGGCCACGACTTCGAAGCCATTGTCGTAAAGGCGCTGCGTTACGGCCGCTTCGCGCAGCGTCTGGCTGACTGCGGCGGCCAGGCGGTCGAGTTGCGCGGCCGGCGTACCGGCCGGCGCGATCATGCCGACCCAGGAGTAGCTGACCAGGCCCGGCCAGGTGTCGGCCAGCGTGGGCACCGTCGGCAGATACGGATTGCGCGCAGAAGCGCTGACCGCCAGCGCCCGCAGCTTGCCGGCCTGCAGTTGCGCCAGCACCAGCGGCAGGCTGGCAAACATCGAGTCGACATGGCCGCCCAGCAGGTCTTTCAGTGCCGGGGCGCCGCCGCGGAACGGCACGTGCAGGCCATGGGTGCCGGCGGCCTGGTGGAACCATTCGGCGGTCAGGTGGTTGGAACTGCCGACACCCACGGAGGCATAAGACACCTCGCGCGACTGCCGGCACGCCCGCACATAGTCCTGCAGCGTGCGCCACGGCGAAGCGGCCGGCACCACCAGCGCCATCGGCGCACGCACCATGTAAGACACGCCGGTGAGATCGCGCCCGGCGCGGTAAGGCCGGTTCGGATAAGCCATCGGCTCGGTCGCATACGAGTCATAGACCAGGCCGATGGTGTGGCCGTCGGCCTTGCTGCGCGCCACGATGCTGGTGCCGATGGTGCCGCCCGCGCCGTCGTGGTTCTCGATCACCACGGTCTGGCCGAGCCGCCGTCCGAGGCCCGCATGGACTTCGCGCGCGGTCTTGTCGACCACGCCGCCTGGCGCAAACGGCACGACCAGCACCAGCGGGCCGTTGCTGCGCGCCTGTGCGCCGGCGCGGCCGGCCAGCAGCACGGCCGCGGCGCCGCCCAGCACCAGCCGGCGGCGATGCAATGCTCGGATCTGCATGACGGATCTGCCCCTCGTTCGCTATGATTGCCGTCGAACTGCCTTCTGATCGCGGCTGGAATGGCGCCGCGCGTCAACGTTGTGCAACCAAGCGCGGCAAGTTGCCGGGCGCTCGCATCGGCCCGGCGAGCGCCAGATGGTAGCACTGCCGCGTGTCAACATCGATCCCTTCGCCGCCGGGTTTGCCATGGACCGTTTTCTAAGTATCGAAGCCTTTGTCAGGGTCGCGGACACGCTTAGCTTTGCCGAGGCCGCGCGCCAGCTCGGCGTGACCAATTCCGTCGTCAGCCACCGCGTGCAGCAGCTCGAGAAGTACATCAACGCGCCGCTGTTCCATCGCAGCACGCGGCACGTGCGCCTGTCGGAAGTGGGCGAGACCTACTACCGTCAATGTGCCGATGTGGTCGCCAACCTGGCCGACCTGACCGACCAGATGCGCGACCTGCGCGCCACCCCGGCCGGGCGCCTGCGCATCCAGGTGCTGCCCGGGTTTGCCATCCGGCACTTCGCCGACATCCTGGCCGGCTTCAGCCAGCAGTATCCGGATATCGAACTGGACATCGTCGTCAACGACCGCGTCATCGATCCGATCGAAGAAGGCTTCGACGTGGCCTTCCAGATCTTTGCACCCCAGAACGATTCGCTGATCGCGCGGCGCCTGTTCACGCTGCGCCGCATCTTCTGCGTGGCCCCGGCGTTCATCGAACGCTGGGGCAAGCCGGAGCGGCCGGCGGACCTGATCTGCAGCAAGGTGGCGCTGTATTCCGCCTATCCGACCCGCAACAAGTGGACGTTCTCGCGCGACGCCGAATCGGTCGAGATCGACCTGGCCCCGCGCATGCGCACCAACTCCGTCCACCTGTTGCGTGACTACGCCGTCAGTGGCGCCGCCGTGGTCTGCCTGCCCACGCTGGTCGCCAGCGAAGACCTGCTGGCCGGCCGGCTGGTGCCGGTGCTGCACGACTATTCGCTGTCATCGTTCGAGTTCGCGGCCGTGTATCCGGCCACGCAGCGGCAGGCGCTGAAGGTGCGGGTGCTGGTGGACTACCTGGCGGAAAGCCTGCAGGGCGAGCCGCCGTGGGATGTGCCGTTGATGGAGCGGGGATGGGTGCGGTGAGGGCGCCTTCAAGGAGCCGGGACCCGCGGCGGTAGTGCCAGGGTCGTCGCCTGCCGCGGCGGTGGCACGGCTTGCGGCTACGATAGCGTAGGTCCCCAATCGTTCATCCACACAGGAAGCAAGCGATATGCTGGAACTCAGACCGGGCTGCGAGCATTGCAACAAGCCCCTGCCACCCGCATCCACCGAAGCCCGCATCTGCTCGTACGAATGCACCTTCTGCGCAGACTGCGTCGATACGCTCGGCAATGTCTGCCCGAACTGCGGGGGCGGCTTCGTGCCGCGGCCAGTGCGCCCGGCACGCGACTGGAAGAACGGTAACTACCTCGGCAACGACCCCGCCAGTACCAGGGTGAAGCACCGGCCGGTGGACCTCGAGGCGCACGCCCGCTTTGCCGGGGCGATTGCCCCGGTCCCGCCCGAGCAGCGCTAGCGGTGGTCTGCGCTAGCCTTTGGTTTTCGGCTTGAGCAACTCGCCAGCCTCCTTCACATTCTGCTCGGCGCGCTTGCTGATCACCGCAAGCGCCTCGGCCTGCGCCTTCTGCGCGGTTTCGGCCAGCGCGCGCATGTTCTCCAAGGCCTGGTGCAGCTGCTGCTGCACGAATTCACTGTGCTTGGCCATGGCCTCGGCGGGATTGCCAGCGGTGCTGTACTGCTGAGCGGCCGCCTGCAGCTGCTGCATGGTCTGGGCGAAGATCTCCTGCTGCTTCTGCACTACGGCCTGGATACCCTCATAGGCCAGCTTGTTGGCCTCGGTCAGGGCCTCGATGTCCTTGCGGCGCGCTTCGATTACCGCGCTCATGTCCACGCCCGGCAGGCGGAACTGTTCCATCATCTTGGTGAAGTCTGCAAAGGGATTGGGAGGCGTGGCCATGCTGGGTCTCCTTCTGGAAGGACTGGCAGGGTGGCCGGCGGCGGGGTTGGCATGCTCCCTTCGGCCGGATTCCTGTCCACTATAGCCGGTATCCGCACACTTCTGGCCGTCAATCGAGGAAGACCCTAAAGTTTCCGGACCCCATGCCGTTGGTATCCATAGCCCGCAAGTGCGTCGGCCCGGCCGGGCCCGTCCGCGGACGATGAGAGCGAAGAACATCGCGCCGGTCTCAGGCGCGGACCGGCACTTCGCCGTAACCAGTGCTAATCAGGTAGAAGACATGAAGAATCTAGGCATCGGGGTCCGCCTCGGCATCGGCTTTGGGGTGGTATTGCTGCTTTCTGCGCTCATGACGGTATTCGGCATGATGCGCCTGCAACAGGTGGCTGAGCGCACGCACGCAATGATGCAGCAGCCGCTGACCAAGGAGCGGCTGGTCAGCGACTGGTACCGCCTCATGCACACCAGCGTGCGCCGCACCACGGCGGTGGCGCGCAGTGCCGACCCGTCGCTCGGCGCATTCTTCGCGGACGAGACCAAGGCGTCGATCGAAGGCATCGCCGCGCTGCGCGACAAGCTCCAGCCGATGCTCAGCTCGGCCGAGGAGAAGGCCGCATTCCAGAAGATCCTGAGTGTGCGCGACCCGTACAACAACGGCCGCGACAAGATCACCAAACTCAAGCAAGAGGGGCTGACCGAAGAGGCCAACCAGGTGCTGGAGAAAGAGTTCGTTCCCGCCGGCGACGCCTACCTGGGCGAGATCCAGAAGCTGCTCGACATCCAGCGCGCCAGCATCGACGCCACCGCGCGCGAGATCAACGGCATCTACGTCAACGCCCGCAACAGCCTGATCGGGCTGGGCGTGGTGGTGCTGGCGATCGGCATCGCGTTCTCGGTATGGCTGACGGCGGGCATCACACGGCCGCTGCATCGCGCCGTGGCGGTGGCGCGCACCGTGGCGTCGGGCGACCTCACCAGCCGCATCGACGTCGACAGCCGCGATGAAACCGGACAGCTGCTGCAGGCGCTGGCGGACATGAACGCCAATATCCTGCGCATCGTGCGCCAGGTGCGCGCGGGCACGGAGTCGATCGTGTCCGGCACCAGCCAGATCGCGGCCGGCAACACCGACCTGTCGCAGCGCACGGAAGAACAGGCCTCGTCGCTGCAGCAGACCGCGGCCAGCATGGAAGAGCTGACCAGCATCGTGCGCCAGAACGCCGACAATGCGCGCCAGGCCAGCACACTGGCGGTCAATGCCTCGGACATCGCCGAGAAGGGCGGCGACGCGGCCGGCAAGGTTGCCGAGACCATGGAAGAGATCAACGGCGCGTCGAGGAAGGTGGTCGACATCATCGCCGTGATTGAAGGCATCGCTTTCCAGACCAATATCCTGGCGCTCAATGCCGCGGTGGAAGCGGCGCGTGCCGGCGAGCAGGGCCGCGGCTTCGCCGTGGTCGCGGGCGAGGTGCGCACGCTGGCGCAGCGCAGCGCGTCCGCCGCCAAGGAGATCAAGGCGCTGATCGGCGATTCGGTCGATCGCGTCGAGAAGGGTTCCATGCAGGTGACGCAGGCCGGCCAGACCATGGTGGAGATCGTTGCCGCGGTCAAGCGCGTGACCGACATCATGGGCGAGATCAGCGCGGCCTCGGCCGAGCAGAGCGCGGGGATCGAGCAGGTCAACCAGGCGGTGACGCAGATGGATACCGTGACGCAGCAGAACGCGGCGCTGGTGGAAGAGGCCGCTGCTGCGGCAGGCTCGCTGGAGGAGCAGGCGCAGCGGCTGAAAGAGGCAGTGTCGACGTTCAGGCTGGCGGCGTAAGCGCAAGCCGCTGGTTTTCTCCCATCTCCCACAAGCGGGAGATGGGAGCGCACTCATCGCGGCGCGACGCTCACCGCGCCTTCAAGAACTCCCCCACCTCCAGCAACACCAGCTCATTGTCGTCCGCCTGGTTCGGCTCGCGGCTGCTGCTGAAGGGCAGGTTGTTGTCGTTGCCCACCACGATATGCGTGGCGTCGACCACGTCGACGTTCTCGATGGTGAAGAACGGGAACGCCAGCACGCCATCCGTCAACGGCTTGCGCGCAAGCTTGCCCGGGTCGGCAATGCGCAGCAGGTCGATATAGCCGATCTTGCGCAGCGGCCCGCCGGCGTTGGCATCGCTCAGTTCGACCTTGTACACGCGCTTGAACTTGGCCACGTCGTCAAAGCAGTCCGGGCGCTTCTGCCCGGCCGGGCAGGCCTTGTCCGGCGTGCCTTCGCCGTTGTCGCGCTCGATGATAAGGCCGGTGGTAGCATCGATCATGTTGAAGTCGCCAATGGCATGGCCGGCGCCTTCCAGCACGTATTTCCAGTGGCGGCCGGTCCAGGCCTGCTGCCTGACATCAAACTCCAGCACGCGCAGGTAGGGCTTGCCGCCTTCGTTCTCGTAGCCCTTAGCGGCCTCGTCCCACAGCGCGCCTTCCAGCAGCGCGTACAGCTTGCTGCCGTCGGGCGAGGACGCCATGCCCTCGAAACCCTTGGAGCGCCGCACCTGGAACTTCACGCTGCCGTCCGGCGCGCCGGGCGCGGTGACGGCGGGATGGTCGGGCGAGCGCACCACCTTGCCGTCGACCATGGTGTCGAACACGGCCAGCACCTTGCCGTCCATGTCCGCCTTGATCAGGAACGGGCCGAATTCGTCGCCGATCCACAGCGCGCCGCCGGCGAACTGGAAGCTCTCCGTATCGAAATCCGACCCCGTCAGGTAGCGCTGCCTGGTGCCCTCGTGGACGATGCGGAACGGCACCTTCTTGTCCGGGTCGTGCAGGAAGATGGTCTTCAGGCGCTGCAGGCGGCCGCTGCCGAAGTCCAGCTTGTAGTGGTTCAGGTACAGCATGAAGTCCGGCGAGTTGGCCTTGGCCCCGGCGCCGTTGTCGGTCAGCACCCAGAAACTGCCGTCGGCCATGCGCTTGATGCCGGAATGCCCCTGTGCCGGCTGGCCGCGGAACGGCAGCGACACGCCGGTGGGGCGTCCATTGGACTTGCCTTCGACCGTGCCCGGCGTGTCCACGCGCTGCGCGGTGGTGAACTTGCCGCTGACCTGCAGGTCAGCGGGCGCGTCCTTCGGCACGGCAAGCAGGGTCTGGGCCGGCAGCACCGCGTGGCCGGCCAGCGTGGCGGGGTAGGCAGCAGGGGCCTGCGCCCAGGCCTGCGCCGCCCCCAGGCAGCCCAGTGCGATGGCCGCCGGGGCCAGCAGCAAATGACGAGACATTGTGGTTTTCCTTGGCGTTGAAGAGGACAAAACCCTGCATTGTCGGCGCCAAGTTTGACAGAACTGTGATCTGCGGGGCGCACGGCCCGGTCATGTTGCGCCGCAGCGTAGGCGCCATGCGGGCACCGTGCCGGTGCAATCTGCGAACAATCATGCTGCGCGGGCCGCCCAACGCGGCACCGGCGTCCGGATTTTTGCCGATAGCCGCGCAAAAAGCAGTGGGTTTTCAGGCCCCTGAAAGCAAACTGAGGCAAAATTCTACTTTTCGCCTAGTTTGCCGTCGGCTGTGACCCAGCAGGCGGATGTCCCACCACCCGTTCGAGGATCTGAGAGAAGCAATGAGTAACCAGCAACCCACCATCATCTACACGCTGACCGACGAAGCTCCGCTGCTGGCGACCAGTGCGTTCCTCCCGATCATCCAGACCTTCACCAAGCCGGCCGGCATCAACGTGACCACCAGCGACATCTCGGTGGCTGGCCGTATCCTGGGCGAATTCCCCGAATTCCTGACCGAAGCACAGCGCGTGCCGGACAACCTGGCCGAGCTGGGCAAGCTGACGCAGCTGCCGGACACCAACATCATCAAGCTGCCGAACATCAGCGCCTCGGTGCACCAGCTGGTGAGCGCCGTCCGTGAACTGCAGGGCAAGGGCTACAAGGTGCCGGACTATCCGGAAGACCCGAAGACCGACGAAGAAAAGGCGATCCAGAAGCGCTACTCCAAGTGCCTGGGCAGCGCCGTGAACCCGGTCCTGCGCGAAGGCAACTCCGACCGCCGCGCACCGGCAGCGGTCAAGAACTTCGCGCGCAAGCACCCGCACAGCATGGGCGAGTGGAGCATGGCTTCGCGCACGCACGTGGCGCACATGAAGCATGGCGACTTCTACCACGGCGAAAAGTCCATGACCCTGGACAAGGCGCGTGACGTCAAGATGGAACTGGTCACCAAGAGCGGCAAGACCATCGTGCTCAAGCCCAAGGTCTCGCTGCTGGATGGCGAGATCATCGACAGCATGTTCATGAGCAAGAAGGCGCTGTGCGACTTCTATGAAGAGCAGTTCGAAGACGCGCGCAAGACCGGCGTGATGCTGTCGCTGCACGTCAAGGCCACCATGATGAAGGTGTCGCACCCGATCGTGTTCGGCCACGCCGTCAAGATCTTCTACAAGGAAGCCTTTGCCAAGCACGGCGCGCTGTTCGATGAACTGGGCGTGAACGTCAACAACGGCCTGGTCAACCTGTACGAAAAGATCGAGTCGCTGCCCAGCTCCAAGCGCGAAGAGATCATCCGCGACCTGCACGCCTGCCACGAGCATCGCCCGGAACTGGCGATGGTGGATTCGGCCAAGGGTATCTCGAACCTGCACGCACCGAACGACGTGATCGTCGACGCTTCGATGCCGGCCATGATCCGCATCGGCGGCAAGATGTGGGGTGCCGACGGCCGTCCGAAGGACACCAAGGCCGTGATCCCGGAAAGCACCTTTGCCCGCATCTACCAGGAGATCATCAACTTCTGCAAGACCAACGGCAACTTCGACCCGACCACCATGGGCACCGTGCCCAACGTGGGCCTGATGGCGCAGAAGGCCGAAGAATACGGCTCGCACGACAAGACCTTCGAGATCGCCGAAGACGGCGTGGCCAACATCGTCGACCTGGCCACCGGTGAAGTGCTGCTGACGCAGGACGTCGAGCAGGGCGACATCTGGCGCATGTGCCAGGTCAAGGACGCGCCGATCCGCGACTGGGTCAAGCTGGCCGTCACGCGCGCGCGCAACTCGGGCATGCCGGCCGTGTTCTGGCTGGACCCGTACCGTCCGCACGAGGCCGAGCTGATCAAGAAGGTCGAGGCCTACCTGAAGGGCTACGACACCACCGGCCTGGACATCCAGATCATGTCGCAGGTGCGCGCCATGCGCTACACGCTCGAGCGCGTGATCCGCGGCCTGGACACCATCTCGGTGACCGGCAACATCTTGCGCGACTACCTGACCGACCTGTTCCCGATCATGGAACTGGGCACCAGCGCCAAGATGCTGTCGATCGTCCCGCTGATGGCGGGTGGCGGCATGTATGAGACCGGCGCCGGCGGTTCGGCACCGAAGCATGTCAAGCAGCTGGTGGAAGAGAACCACCTGCGCTGGGATTCGCTGGGCGAGTTCCTGGCGCTGGCGGTGTCGCTGGAAGACGTGGGCATCAAGACCGGCAACGCGCGCGCCAAGATCCTGGCCAAGACGCTGGATGCCGCTACCGGCAAGCTGCTGGACAACAACAAGAGCCCGTCGCCCAAGACCGGCCAGCTGGACAACCGCGGCAGCCAGTTCTACCTGGCGATGTACTGGGCGCAGGAACTCGCCGTCCAGTCGGAGGACGCAGAACTGGCCACCAAGTTCGCGCCGCTGGCCAAGACGCTGACCGACAACGAGCAGAAGATTGTTGGCGAACTGGGCGCCGTGCAGGGCAAGCCGGTGGATATCGGCGGCTATTATATGCCGGAAGCCGACAAGCTCAGCGCCGCAATGCGCCCGAGCCAGACGCTGAACGCCGCGCTGTCGACTGTGACGGCCTGACCGGACTGGCCCGCCTGGCGGGCCGGCAGGTGTCGCAACCCCGGGCCCTGGCCCGGGGTTTTTCTTTTTGCGCCGCAAATGGCGTTATGGCTGCTGCGCTTCTATATGGATGTCCCACCCCTGTTCCGGACCGCTCTTCTGGTCCCGGTAGGTCCAGAGCGCGCCGCAGTCCTGGCAGACGAAGCTGCTGATGGTGATGGCGGCGGAACCGGCGGGCTTGATGCGTCGGGTGTCGGTGATGCGCAGTGCCGCGTGCCCGGGGGCGCCGCGCACGTGGCGTTCAATGGCCTGGCAGGCAGTGCAGAGTGTCATCCGTGTCTGTTCCGTTCGGTCGGCCACTGTAGCATGCCGGCGCCTTCGGGGCCGGAAGTGGACGGGTACATGCGGCGCACACGGGATTTCGCCCAGCGAGACCCTCAACCCGCACTTTCCATGTGATTTAGGCCCGATCCGGTGAAGTTCATTGACATGCCTGAGTGGGGCCTGTATAAGGTTGAGTGCAGGATCTTTCAAGCAGCAACCTAGAAGTCCAGGTGCTTGCCCACACGGCGCCACTTTTTCTCCTTGTGTCTTCCTTGATCGTCATGCCTTGCCGGCGCTTTTGCCGGTGAGAAAAAACTTATTAAGGAATCCAACATGGAAACCGGTACCGTCAAGTGGTTTAACGATTCGAAGGGTTTTGGCTTCATTACGCCTGATGCAGGTGGCAACGACCTGTTCGCGCACTTCTCCGAAATCCAGGGCAACGGCTTCAAGTCGCTGCAAGAAGGCCAGAAGGTGCGTTACGTCGCTGGCGTCGGCCAAAAGGGCCCGGCCGCGACCAAGATCGAGCCGATCTGAATCGCACCGACCTGAGTTGAGCTGAGCGCCGAGGCGCCAGTCCAATGAAAAAAGCTCCGCCAACGCGGAGCTTTTTTATTTCCGTTGCCGCTATTCCCCGCAACGGTGAAATAAAGCCACTGCTGGCGCGGCAACAAGCGTAGAGTGGGGGCAGGATCACCAAACGGCGGAGGCTGCCATGGATATCTATCCGGCTGCAACTTACAAGGGCTACGACCTCTATCCCCTCGTGTACAAGCACGCCGCCGAGCGCATATGGCCCGAGCCGCGGCCCGACCGTTCCTTTGATGCTGCCGTGGTGATCTGCCTGGAAGGCGAGTCGCCCGAAGGCATGCAGGCGCGCACGTTCCGCCTGGACGCCGCACCGTGGGATAACGTCGGTGGTGCGCGGCGCGGTGCGTTGCGCTATGCCGAGGCCATCATCAATGGCGCGGTGCCGGGGGTATCGGTAACAACGGCCGGCGCGCCGATGGCGTCCTGAAGGTCCGACGACGGGCCCTGGCGCGGTGGTGCATTCTGCGCCGCTGACGCCCGCGCAGGGCCATGGCTCATGTCGTGCGCGTGATCCACATGAGTTCAGCAATCCTTCCCATCAGCGCGGCACGATGCCGCATGGAGATGTCGTGAGCGACAGCAGTCCCAGCCGCAGTCCCGGCAACACTGTTCCCGGCAGTACGCCCTTTGCCAGCTACAAGGGTTTCGATCTGTATCCCCTGGTTTATCGCCATCGGCCTGAGCAGGCCTGGCCGCGCATCAAGCCCGACAACAGCTTCCTCGCGTCGATCGTGATTTGCCGCGAGGGCTATCGCCCTGGCAGCGACCATGCGCGCGTGTACCCCATGGGCGAGTCGCGCTGGGAGAACATCGGCTCGGCGCGCCGCGGTGCGCTGCAGTTCGGCGAAGATATCATCAATGGCCTGGTCGCCGGCGAATCCGTGACGTCGATCTAGGTATCCGGTTCCGCAGCGGCCTGATACGGGCCGTTTGCGGAGCGGGGAAACAGGCGCGGCGCTATCCGTCAGACTGCAAGGAGTCCGTTCATGGACATGCGTTCGGGATCATCTGGTTTTCTGTGCACGTTGCCCGGTGAGGGCAAAGGCATCACCTATCACGTTGCAGTCTGCTTTATCGATGCGGAGCGTCCCACCGGGGTGCTGTTCACCAGCTTCGTGGGTGTGGGGCGGCGGTCGTTCGGCGTGCTGGCCGAGCAAGGCGCCCTGCAGGGTCAGCTTGCCGCCAGCGGCGAGGCGCTGTGCCGCCTGGCCATCGGCCAGGTGGTGCGCGACCAGTTGCATGACAAGGCGCGCGAGGGTGATTCGGTGCTGGACCTCGCCGCCGTGCCATGGGACGGCGAGCTGAGGCCGGTCGGCGCGGGGCTCAGGACGGCCCGGCCGCATGTGCGCGTGCTTGGCTGAGGCCGCACGCAGTCGTCAGGCCAGGTCAGTCAGATCTGGAATACCGGGTCGCCGTGGCGCTCCAGCAGCGCCTCGATCAGCGCCATGTCGGCGATCTCGGGAGTACGGTCTTCCACCGCGCGCGACGGCCCGCAATAGGTCGCCGTCACATGGCGCCTGACGGTCAGCACGCCTGACGCGGGCGGTGCGACTTCAACCGCCTGCCACGGTGCATGCCGGTAACTGCCTGCCTGCCAGCCTTCGGGCGTCAGGTGCACGGCTTCCCATTCTTCGATGACGGACATGATCGGTTCTCCTTGATTGAGGGATGAATCGTTAGCGGGACGGCACGCGCCGGCGCGGCGCATGCCATGGCGAGGGGACGCTGGCCTACGACTTGTGCCGGTAGTTGATGCGTCCCTTGGTAAGGTCATAGGGCGACATCTCCAGCGTGACGCGGTCGCCCGCCAGCACGCGGATGCGGTTCTTCTTCAGCCGCCCGGACGAATACGCCCAGACTTCGAAGCCGTTTTCCAGGATCACGCGGAAACGGTTGTCGGGCAGGACTTCCGACACCTTGCCGCCAAATTCGACCAGTTCTTCTTTTGCCAAGGAGGCTCCTTGCTGTAGCCGCGCCGCTTGTGCGCGAGCTGTTGTGACGGCCAACTGGACACCAACTGGCCGATGGGATGGGGCTTGCGATGCCTGGCTTACTGCTGGCGCAGGCGTGCCGCGGCGCGTTCGCCGGCACGGCGGGCTGACTGCCTCGCGCGGGCTTCAGAGCGGTGCGTGTCGTGGCGCATTGCCACGTTGGCGACGATGCGTTCGGCGCCATTGCGGTATTCCGCAATCATGTAGGTCGCGAACCAGAGGCCGGGTTCCTGCTGGATGGGATAGACGGAAACGGTGTAAGGGGTAGGGTTGATTCGATTCAATGTGATGCCTGTTCATGGGCGCGGCCGCAGGTGGCGCGGTGCATCGGGTCGCCGATGCTGAGCGTCGCGCGGTGGCGGCCGTTCGCCGTTGCTGTGTGCCAGCGTCGGGCCCGCGCGGCAGCACGGGCGTTGAATCTGGCGTGAAGTGGACCATGCCTGCGCAAGCCGATGCGCCGGGTACAGGGGCGATCGTTGCGGAGCGGACATGCCGCCGGTCAGATAAGGGTGATGGGCCGTTCGGCCCAAAGACGCATCGGGTGTACGCCCGATATGCCGCCGCTGAATGCTTTTGTGAGATTGTCTTGCGGCTGGCGCACGGATGTCGGGCGTTGCCGATCCGTGCATAGAATGTCGAATGATACCACTTCCGGGCCAATCCTGCCCGCGTGACGGGCAGTGCCCCTGATGTCGCCGCCTTGCGGTGCTTAGAGTTCGCTGATCTGCGCGAAGCGCTGCGACAGGAAGTCGATCAGTTCACGCACCGAAGGCAGCAGCCCGCGCCGTGACGGGAACACGGCGTGGATCACGCCGCCCCTGACCGACCAGTCCGGCAGGACCTTCACCAGCCGCCCATCGCGCAGCTCGTCGGTCATCATCATGACCGGCAGCTGCACGATGCCGGCACCGGCCACGGCCGCGGTGCGCAGCATGATCATGTCGTCGGTGACCAGCCGGGGCTTGTGGTGCAGGTCGGCGCTGGCGCCATCGGGGCCATACAGCGACCAGGTGTGCGAGGGGCGCGGCGGGCCCAGGTCCAGCGTTGGCAGCGCGTTGAGGTCCGCGGGCGCCAGCAGCGGCCCCTGGCCGGCCACCAGCGCCGGGCTGGCCACGAAGCACCAGGCGCGCTCGGCCAGCACGCGCATCACCAGGTCGCTGTCTTCCAGTGGCGGCACGCGCACGCGGATGGCCAGGTCGATCCCCTCCGCCACCACGTCCACGCGCCGGTTGGTGGCTTCCAGGTGCACGATGACCTTGGGGTTCGCCGCCATGAAATCCGCAATCATGTCGCCCACGCGCGCGTGCAGCAGCGCCACCGGGCAGCTCATGCGCACCAGGCCGCTGGGTTCGGCGCGGGTTTGCACGATCGCGCTCTCGGCCGCTTCGGCCTCCACCAGCATGGCCTTGCAGTGGGCGTAATACGTCTGTCCCAGTTCTGTCACGGAGAAGCGCCGCGTCGAGCGCTGGATCAGGCGCACGCCCAGGCGTTCTTCCAGCATGGCCACACGCCGGCTCAGTTTGGACTTGGGTATGCCGAGCACGCGCCCGGCAGGCGCAAAGCCCTGGTGGTCGACTACCTGCGCGAAGTAATACAGGTCATTCAGGTCGGGATGCAAGCGGGCGGCTCCTGTCGTCCTGCCAGTAGGACGCTGAGGGCAGATTTTCCGTCCTACCGGTGCGATCTGCCAAGACCTATGCTTTGCCCACACGGTCGGCTTGGGACTGCCCCGAGTCGCCGGTTTCGCCAACCGCATAGGAGAACGCCATATGACCACACCCGCGAATTTCAACGGCAAGCGTCCGGTACTGGATCCCGCCGATACGGCCATGCTGCTGATCGACCACCAGAGCGGCCTATTCCAGACCGTTGGCGACATGCCGATGCCTGAGCTGCGCGCCCGTGCGGCCGCGCTGGCCAAGATGGCGACGCTGTGCAAGCTGCCGGTGGTCACCACGGCATCCGTGCCGCAAGGCCCGAACGGCCCGCTGATCCCGGAGATCCACGAAAACGCCCCCCATGCCAAATACGTCGCGCGCAAGGGCGAGATCAACGCCTGGGACAACCCCGACTTTGTCGCCGCGGTGCGTGAGACCGGCAAGAAGACCCTGATCATCGCCGGCACCATCACCAGCGTGTGCATGGCGTTCCCGTCGATCAGCGCGGTGGCCGACGGCTACAAGGTGTTCGCCGTGGTGGATGCCTCGGGCACCTATTCCAAGATGGCGCAGGAAATCACCCTGGCACGCATCGTCCAGGCCGGCGTGGTGCCGATGGATACCGCCGCCGTGGCCTCCGAGCTGCAGCAGAGCTGGAACCGCCCCGACGCGCAGCAATGGGCCGAGGTCTACACGCAGATCTTCCCGGCGTACCGCCTGCTGATCGAAAGCTATCTCAAGGCCCAGGACGTGGAGAAGAACCACGAGATCCTGGACTCCAAGCGCTGACGCCAGGCCGGCAACGGCCTGCACACCCCGGGTGTGGACCCGCGGCCTTCGCTGCGGGTCCGCGCCTTCTGTTCACAGGAGAACGTCATGAGCAAGCCCTACAAGCGCCTGGACAAGAGCCAGGCCGCCGTCCTGATGGTCGATCACCAGGCCGGCCTGCTGTCGCTGGTGCGGGATATCGAGCCCGACAAGTTCAAGAACAACGTGCTGGCACTGGCCGACCTGGCCAAGTACTTCAAGCTGCCGACCGTCCTGACCACCAGCTTCGAGGATGGCCCCAACGGACCGATGGTGCCCGAGCTCAAGGCCATGTTCCCCGACGCGCCGTTCATTCCGCGCCCGGGCCAGATCAACGCCTGGGATAACGAGGACTTCGTGGCCGCGGTGCGTGCCACCGGCAAGAAGCAGCTGCTGATCGCCGGCGTGGTCACCGAGGTGTGCGTGGCCTTCCCGGCGTTGTCGGCGATTGAAGAGGGTTTCGAAGTCTTTGTCGTGACCGATGCCTCTGGCACTTTCAACGAAATCACGCGCGATTCGGCCTGGCGACGGATGTCTGACGCTGGCGCGCAGCTGATGTCGTGGTTCGGCGTGGCTTGCGAACTGCATCGCGACTGGCGCAACGACATCGAGGGTCTGGGCACGCTGTTCTCGAACCATATTCCGGACTATCGGAATTTGATTACGGCGTACACGGCGGTGAAGGGCAGCAAGTAAGCTACGTTCTTCAGCAAGCTGCCGGTTTGCTCCCCTCTCCCGCTTGCGGGAGAGGGGAGCACCCAAGTGGCAAGCAAGGTCCCTCAGGCTTCCTTCACAGACCCCCTCACCGGCGGCGCAGCGACTTCCGCCTGCGCCGACGCCGACCTCCGGTGATTGATCATCGACACCGCCCCCACCGCAATCACCGCCGGGATCGCCATCGCCAGGAAGTTCTGCTGCAGCGGCAACGACATCCCCACCAGCACGCCGATCACGATCGGTGCCAGGATGGCGCCGCTGCGTCCCACGCCGGAAGCCCAGCCGATGCCGGTGCCGCGCACTGCCATCGGATAGAACTGGCCCGCATAGGCATAGGTGACGATCTGCGTGCCGATGGTGGAAGCACCTGCCAGGCCCACCACGACGAATAGCGCTGCGCTGGGCATCGGGTAGCCCAGCAGCGTGATCGACACCGCGGCCAGCGAGTACATAGCGATCAGCACGTACTTGATCGGCAGCCGGTCGGCCAGCCAGCCGCCACCGATCGCGCCGAGCATGGCGCCGAAGTTCAGCACCAGCACGAAAGTCAGCGCCGAGCCCAGGCTGTAGCCCGCGCCGGCCATCAGCTTGGTCAGCCACGAGCTGAGCGCGTACACCATGAACAGGCACATAAAGAACGCCACCCAGAACATCACCGTGCTGAAGCCGCGGCCGTCCTGGAACAGGCGGCGGATCGGCGCGCTGCCGGCTTTGTCGTCCGCAGCCAGCGTGAAGACGTCGCCGGCTTGCGCGCGATGCGACGGCACCAGGCGCGATACCACGGATTGCAGAGCGTCGGTCTGGCCGGTGCGGATCAGGTAGGGCATCGACTCCGGCAGCGAGCGCAGCACCAGCGGGACCAGCAGCACCGGCAGGCCGGCGGCGAGAAAAACCGACTGCCAGCCATAGCTTTCGATCAGCCCCTTGCCCAGCAGCGCGGCCAGCATGCCGCCGACCGAATAGCCGCTGAACATCAGCGTCACCAGCGTGCCGCGCAGCTTGCGTGGCGAGTACTCGGTCATCTGCGCCACCACGTTTGGCATCACGCCGCCGATGCCCAGGCCTGCGAGAAAGCGCGTGATGCTGAACGTTACCGGGTCGCTGGTAGAGCCAGCCGCCGCGGTGAAGACGCTGAATAGCGCAATACAGATGGCGATGGCGCGCCTGCGGCCGATGCGGTCGGCCACGGTGCCAAGGAAGATCGCGCCGAACATCATGCCGAACAGCGCCGAGCTGACCATGAAGCCCGCGCTGGTGGCGGTCACGCCCATCTGCTTCATGATCGATGGCAGCGCGATGCCGGCCACGGCCAGGTCATAGCCGTCGAAGATGATGATGATTGCGCACCAGAACAGGATAAGCGCATGGAAGCGGTTGAAGCGGGCCTCGTCGGCCAGCTTGTGGGCATCGATATGACGCATGGTTTGTCTCCGGTATGGTGGTATGACGGGGCGGGCGGCGTTGCCGCTCACGCCACCGCGACGGCGCGCTCTGCGGCGGCCTTCAGTTCGCGTTCGCGCAGCATGAAGCGCTGGATCTTGCCGGTGGCGGTCTTGGGCAGTGCCTCGACAAACTCGATTGCGCGCGGGTACTTGTAGGCGGCCAGCCGCTCCTTGACGAAGGCCTTCAGTTCGTCGTCGCTCAGCTGCGTCCCCGCCTTCAGCACCACGAAGGCCTTGGTCTTGATCAGTCCTTCATGGTCGGGTACGCCGATCACCGCGGCTTCCAGCACGGCCGGGTGCTGCACCAGCGTGGCTTCGACCTCGAACGGCGATACGTAGATGCCGCTGACCTTGAGCATGTCGTCGCTGCGCCCGGCGTAGCTGTAGGTGCCGTCGGGGTTGCGCACGTACTTGTCGCCGCTCTTGGTCCAGCCGCCACGGAAGGTCTCGCGCGACTTCTCGCGGTTGGCCCAGTACATCATGGCGGCGCTGGGGCCCTGGATATAGAGGTCGCCGATTTCGCCGTCGGGCACCGGGCGGCCGTCTTCGTCGCGCAGTTCGATGGTGTAGCCCGGCACCGGCCACCCGGTGGTGCCGTAGCGCACCTGGCCGGGCCGGTTCGACAGGAAGATATGCAGCATCTCGGTGGAGCCGATGCCGTCGATGATCTCGCAGCCGAAATGTGCGGTGAAGCGCTGGCCGATGTCGGCGGGCAACGCCTCGCCGGCGGACGAGCACAGCCGCAGCGCCACCTCGTCGCGCCCGGGCAGCACCGGCGATGCGAGCATGCCGGCATAGCCCGTGGGCGCGCCGAAGAATACGGTCGGCTTCTGCTCGCGCCAGCGGCGGAAGGTGGCTTCGGGCGTGGGCCGCTCGGCCATCAGCAATACCGTCGCGCCCACGCTGAGCGGGAAGCTGAGGCCGTTGCCGAGCCCGTAGGCGAAATAGAGCTTGGCCGCGGAAAAACAGATGTCGTGTTCCTGCAGGCCGAGCACGGGACCCGCATACAGGCCGGCCGTCCAGTACGGATTGCCGTGGCTGTGCACCACGCCCTTGGGCTGCCCGGTCGAGCCGGACGAATAGAGCCAGAAGCCGGGATCGTCGGGACTGGTCGCGGCAGGCGCGGACAACGGCGTTTGCGTGGCGAGCACGGTATCTAGCGCCACCATGCCGTCCGCCAGCGCCCCGCGCGCCCGCGACACGAACACCTTGCCGACTTCATGCCCGGGCCGCGCCAGCGCTTCCTGCAGCAGCGGCAGCAGCGCGGCCGAGACCAGTACCGCCTGCGCGCGGCTGTGCTGCAGCATGTAGACGTAGTCGTCGGCGGTCAGCAGCGTATTCACGGCAACCGGCACGATGCCGGCATACATCGCGCCCAGGAAGCACACCGGCCAGTCGGTGCAGTCGTGCATCAGCAGCAGCACGCGCTCCTCGCGGCGGATGCCGGCATCAAGCAGCGCGGCGGCCAGGCGCCGAACCTGCTGCGCCAGTTCGCCATAGGTAAGCTGGCCGTCGTCGTCGATATACGCGGCCTTGCCGGCGCGCGCCGCGTTGCAGCCGAGCAGGTGCGCCGCAAAGTTGAACGACGTCCCCGGCGGCTGGACCGGGACGTCTGCGGTGATGGCGGTCATGCGTGTCTCCCCGTTTCTGGTGTACGGTGTGCTGCGCGCCGCCATGCGGACGTGGCGGCGCGGTAAAGCCGGATGGCTGACTGTCAGGCGAGGGTGTCGAGCACTGCGGTGCTGGCCTGGATGGCGCTGCGACGGTGGTAGAAGTTCAGCGCGCGCAGGCCGCCCAGTTCCTCGCCGCCGCCGGCGCGGCCGGGGCCGCCGTGCAGCGATTGCGGCATCACGTTGCCATGGCCGGTGTGCAGTTGCGCGACGTCGGGCGAGATCACATGCACGCGGCCGTGGCTGTCGGCCAGCTCCACCGCGGCGGTGCCCAGCGCGGCAGCGTCGTTGCCATAGAGCGATGTCACCAGCGAGCCCTGGCCGCGGCGCACCAGCGCGAGCGCGTGGACGGTATCCCGGTAGGGCAGCAGGGTGGCTACAGGGCCGAAGACTTCGGTGTCATGCACCGCGGCGGCGGCGTCCGCATCGTTGACGCCGAGCAAGATCGGGCCGATGCAGCAGGCCACGGCGGGATCGGCATCGACCAGCGGGTGCTGCGTGCCGTCATGCAGCACCTGTGCTTGCTTGCGCAGGTTTGCCAGGCCTTCCTGTACGGCGTTGAACTGTGCGCGGCTGACCAGCGCGCCCATGCGCACGGCGTCGTTGCGCGGGTTGCCCACGGTGACTTTCGACAGGCGCGCACCGATGGCCTCGGCAGCTTGCGCGAACAGCGCCTCGGGCACGAACACGCGCCGGATCGCGGTGCATTTCTGGCCTGACTTGACCGTCATCTCTCGCACCACTTCCTTGACCAGCAGGTCGAAGGCGGCGGTGTCCGGGCCATCGCTTGGCAGCAATACCGCGGAATTGATGCTGTCCGCCTCGATATTCACGCGTACCGAGCGCTGTGCGATCGCCGGATGCGAACGGATCACCGCAGCCGTATCGGCCGAACCGGTGAACGACACCACGTCGAACGGCTGCAACTGGTCGAGCAGTCCGGCCGAGCTGCCGCACACCACCGACAGTGCTCCTGCAGGCAGCACGCCGGCCTCAACCACGTCGCGCACCATGCGCTGGGTCAGCCAGGCAGTGGCCGTGGCGGGTTTGACGATCACTGGCACGCCAGCC
Organism: Cupriavidus sp. GW821-FHT07C08; assembly: GCF_059419025.1. Taxonomy (NCBI): domain Bacteria; kingdom Pseudomonadati; phylum Pseudomonadota; class Betaproteobacteria; order Burkholderiales; family Burkholderiaceae; genus Cupriavidus; species Cupriavidus sp. GW821-FHT07C08. Next base: position 57,382 of record NZ_JBWKQZ010000008.1, on the reverse strand, counting down.
AGCAGCGCGGGCGCGGCCTTTTCCCACAGGCCCCAGCTCGGGAAGTTGAAGGCATTGATAAACAGCGCCACGCCGCGCGTCGGCACGAGCACGTGCTGCGATTGGAACAGCGGATCCTTGCCAAGTCGCGCGGCCTCGCCGTCGAGCAGGTAATGCCGGTCGCCGGGCATGTCGCCCAGCTTTGCATACGTGCCCACCGTGAAGATGCCGCCGTCGATGTCGACCGCCGAGTCGTTCTTGACGGTACCGCTGTTGGCGGTGGCGATCTCATAGTAGGCGTCGCGGTTGGCCTGCAGCACCTTGACGACTTCGGCCAGCAGCGCGGCGCGCTGGCGGTAGGTCAGTGCGCGCAGTGCGGCACCGCCCTGTTCCCGCGCAAAGGCGAAACCGGCCGCCAGGTCCAGCCCGGTGGCGTCCACGCGCACCAGCTCATCGTCGAGCACCGGATCGAACAGCGCCGTGCCGGTGCCGCTGCCGGCCTGCCACTTGCCGCCGAGGTAGTTGGAAAGCAATTCAGTCATGGGGATCTCAGCGCGTGAAGTCGATGCGGCCTTCCGGCAGCAGGTAGAGCACCAGCGCGCGGCCGTTGCTGACGGTGGGGCGGTGGGCGCTGCCCGGCGGGCACACCAGCCAGCCGGCCGGGCGGCCGTCGAACTGTGCATCGCCCTCGAGCGGCATGATCAGGTCGATCTCGCCGTTGGGATGGGTATGGTGCGGGCCGGCAATGTCCTGCATGTCGACCACGTCGACGGAAAAGCCGTGCAGGTCGTCGGCAGGCTTGAAGATGCGGCCGTAGCGGATGCCGCCGCCTTCACGGTCGCACAGCCAGCCTTCGGCCACGCCGGCCTGGCAGGCTTCCTTCAGTTGCTGGTAGGTGGTGCTGCCGGCGCCGTGCTCGGCATTGAGCCAGGCATCGAGTGCGGTATCCAGCGGGCGGCCTGCCAGTTGCGTGGTGAGCTGCGCGATCTGGCTGCGGAATTCTGTGGGGGACATGGTGAGGGGCTCCGTCTGATTCGCCAGTTGCTATCGCTGGCTTCATGCATTATTGTGCATGTATGAAAAATAGAGCCGCGCAGAGATCATGTCAAGCACTATATTGCATAAAGCTGGGTTAACCCCGGAAACCGACCTGCATCATGATTCAGATGCAAGCGCTGCCAACGGCACTGAGAAGAACCCGTTCCTGGTTGCGCTGGGCGAGCGCGTGCGCGAGTTGCGCGCCTGCCGCGGCCTGACCCGAAAGGCCGCCGCGCAGGCCGCCGGCGTGTCGGAGCGGCACCTGGCCAACCTGGAATACGGCAGCGGCAACGCTTCCATCCTGGTGCTGCAACACATTGCCGATGCGCTGCAGTGCTCGCTGGCCGGGCTGCTGGGCGACGTCACCACGTCGTCGCCTGAATGGATCCTGTTGCGCGAGCTGCTGGAGCACCGTGACGAAGCCACGCTGCGGCGCGTGCGCATTGCCGTGGGCGAGATGCTCGGCACGGGTGGCGAGAATGCCGGCCAGGCCGCGCGCAGCCCGCGCGTGGCGCTGATCGGGCTGCGCGGCGCCGGCAAGACCACGCTTGGCGGGATGCTGGCCGAAGACCTGGACTTCCCCTTTGTCGAGCTGAGCCGCGAGATCGAGAAGTTTGCCGGCTGCAGCATTGCCGAGATCCAGGGCCTCTACGGCATGAACGCTTACCGCCGCTACGAACGCCGCGCAGTGGAAGAGGCCATTCAGATCTATCCCGAAGCCGTGATCGCCACGCCGGGCGGACTGGTGTCAGACCCGGCCACCTTCAATTTGCTGCTCGCCCATTGCACCACGGTCTGGCTGCAGGCCGACCCGGAAGACCATATGGAGCGCGTGCGCGCGCAGGGCGACTTCCGGCCGATGGCGGCCAGCAAGGAGGCGATGGAAGACCTGCGCCATATCCTGGCAGGCCGCGCGGCCTTCTATTCCAAGGCGGAGTTCTCGCTGGACACCAGTGCGCAGCCGCTGGAGCCGACCTTTGCCGCGCTGCGCGAACTTGTGCGCAAGGCGTTGCGCATGCCGGGCTGATGCAGAAGCATCACTAACTGGCTTCGTATCGAACGCTTAGGAGCATTTCACGGCGCTTCTCTAAAAATCTGCACAATAGTGCTTGCAGAAAATCTGATTGATGAACTATAGTTCGTATCACCAGATTCCTGTTAATGCACGATAGTGCAGTTCCGCAGAGGAGACAACGCCGTGACCATCGCCCCCCGCGTCGACTACCAGACCGACCCTTCCCAATACAAGCACCTGAAGCTGAAGTTCGAGGGCCCTGTCGCCACGCTCGCGGTGGACATCGACGAGAACGCCGGCCTGCGACCTGGCTACAAGCTCAAGCTCAACAGCTACGACCTTGGCGTCGACATCGAACTGAACGACGCGCTCAACCGCGTCCGCTTCGAGCATCCGGAAGTGCGCACGGTGGTCGTCACCAGCGGCAAGGACAAGGTGTTCTGCTCCGGCGCCAATATCTTCATGCTCGGCGTCAGCAGCCATGCGTGGAAGGTCAACTTCTGCAAGTTCACCAACGAGACCCGCAATGGCATCGAGGACTCCTCGGCGCACAGCGGCCTGAAGTTCCTGGCCGCGGTCAACGGCGCCTGCGCCGGCGGCGGCTATGAACTGGCGCTGGCCTGCGACGAGATCCTGCTGGTGGACGACCGCTCGTCTGCCGTCAGCCTGCCGGAAGTGCCGCTGCTGGGCGTGCTGCCCGGCACCGGCGGCCTGACCCGCGTGACCGACAAGCGCCATGTGCGCCATGACCTGGCCGATATCTTCTGCACGACCACCGAAGGCGTGCGCGGCCAGCGTGCCAAGGACTGGCGCCTGGTCGACGACATCGCCAAGCCCGCCGTGTTCGCGCAGAAAGTGCAGGAGCGCGCGCTGGCGCTGGCCGGGCAGAGCGACCGCCCGGCCGACGGCAAGGGCGTGGCGCTGGCCCCGATCGAGCGCACCATCGAAGCCGATGCGCTGCGCTACACGCATGTGACGATCGAGATCGACCGCGCCGGCCGCACCGCCACCTTTACCGTCAAGGCGCCGACGGGCACGCAGCCGCAGAACATCGATGAGATCGTTGAGGCCGGCGCCGCCTGGTACCCGCTGCAACTGGCGCGCGAACTGGAAGACGCGATCCTGTCGATGCGCACCAATGAACTGGACATCGGCACCTGGCTGATCAAGACCAGCGGCGACGCCGCCGCGGTGCTGGCCACTGACGCCACGCTGCTGGCGCACAAGGACCACTGGCTGGTGCGCGAGACCATCGGCCTGCTGCGCCGCACGCTGAGCCGCCTTGATGTGTCGTCGCGCAGCCTGTTCGCGCTGATCGAGCCGCAATCGTGCTTTGCCGGCACCTTCCTGGAACTGGCGCTGGCCTGCGATCGCAGCTACCACCTGGCACTGCCGGACGACGAGGACCGCGCACCGAAGATCACGGTGGCGGAAGTCAACTTCGGCCTGTACCCGATGGCAACCGGCCAGAGCCGCCTGGGCCGCCGCTTCTACGACGAGCAGCCCGCGCTGGATGCCGTGCGCGCCAGGGCCGGCCAGCCGCTCGATGCCGATGCCGCCTATGCGCTCGGCCTGGTCACCGCCAACCCCGACGACATCGACTGGACCGATGAAGTGCGCATCGCGCTGGAAGAACGCGTCGCGATGTCGCCCGATGCGCTGACCGGCATGGAAGCCAATCTGCGCTTCAACGGCCAGGAGAACATGTTCACCCGCATCTTTGGCCGCCTGACCGCGTGGCAGAACTGGATCTTCCAGCGCCCCAACGCAGTGGGCGAAAAGGGTGCGCTCAAGGTCTACGGCAAGGGCGACAAGGCCGCCTTCGACTGGAACCGCGTCTGATCCAGCCTTACACGACAACCGAATCGTTCTCTGAAGGAGACCTCCATGTCCGGCATCAACTACAGCGACAAGATCCCCAACAACGTCAACCTGAGCGAAGACCGCACCCTGCAGCGCGCGCTCGAGCAATGGCAGCCCAACTACCTGAGCTGGTGGAACGACATGGGCCCGGAAGGCTCGCACCAGCATGACATCTACCTGCGCACCGCGATCAGCGTCGATCCGCAGGGCTGGGCCCACTTCGGCCACGTCAAGATGCCGGACTACCGCTGGGGCATCTTCCTGAACCCGGCCGAGGCCAACCGCAAGATCCATTTCGGCGACCACAAGGGCGAAGACGCCTGGCAGGACGTGCCCGGCGAATACCGTGCCAACCTGCGCCGCATCATCGTGACGCAGGGCGATACCGAGCCGGCGTCGGTCGAGCAGCAGCGCCACCTGGGCCTGACCGCGCCCAGCATGTACGACCTGCGCAACCTGTTCCAGGTGAACGTGGAAGAGGGCCGCCACCTGTGGGCCATGGTCTACCTGCTGCACAAGTACTTCGGCCGCGACGGCCGCGAGGAAGGTGAAGCGCTGCTGGAACGCCGCAGCGGCCAGCAGGACAACCCCCGCATCCTGCAGGCGTTCAATGAGCAGACCCCGGACTGGTTGTCGTTCTTCATGTTCACCTACTTCACCGACCGCGACGGCAAGTTCCAGCTGTGCGCGCTCGCCGAAAGCGCCTTCGATCCGCTGGCACGCACGACCAAGTTCATGCTGACCGAGGAAGCGCACCACATGTTCGTGGGCGAATCGGGCGTGTCGCGTGTCATCCAGCGCACCTGCCAGGTGATGAACGAACTCAAGACCGACGATCCCGCGAAGCTCCGCGCAGCCGGCGTGATCGACCTGCCGACGCTGCAGCGCTACCTGAACTTCCACTACAGCGTCACCATCGACCTGTTCGGCGCCGATGAGTCCAGCAACGCCGCCACCTTCTACAGCACCGGCCTCAAGGGCCGCTACGAAGAAGGCAAGCGTATGGACGACCACGTGCTCAAGGGCCAGACCTACCGCATCCTGCAGGCGCAGAACGGCCAGCTGACCGAGAAGGAAGTGCCGATGCTCAACGCGCTCAATGAAGTGCTGCGCGATGACTACATCAAGGACAGCATGGGCGGCGTGGAGCGCTGGAACAAGGTGATCGAGAAGGCCGGCATCCCGTTCCGCCTGAAGGTCCCGCACAAGGCCTTCCACCGCAATATCGGCGCGCTCGCAGGCGTCAAGGTTTCGCCGGACGGCCGTGTGATCTCCGATGCCGAATGGCGCGACTTCCGCGACCAGTGGCTGCCCAGCGAAGGCGACCGCGCCTTCGTCGCCAGCCTGATGGGCCGCGTGGTAGAGCCGGGCAAATTCGCCAACTGGATCGCGCCGCCGGTGATGGGCATCAACCGCCAGCCGGTGGACTTCGAGTACGTGCGCTTCAACTGAGCCACGGCCTTACCCATTGCTCCCTGTTTGCTCCCCTCTCCCGCTTGCGGGAGAGGGGCCGGGGGAGAGGGCTGGCGCGTCTATGAACCGCCGCTGCAACAACGACCCTCACCCCGAACGCCCCTGATCCTGTGGAGACCGCCATGGACATGGCAGAAATTCAAGTCATCAAGCAGCACCTGATCGATCCCGAGATCTGCATCCGCTGCAACACCTGCGAAGCGACCTGCCCGGTGGGGGCGATCACGCACGACTCGCGCAACTACGTGGTCGATGCCGACAAGTGCAACCTGTGCATGGCCTGCATTTCCCCGTGCCCGACGGGCTCGATCGACAACTGGCGCGCCATGCCGAAGCTGCGCGCCTACAGCATCGAAGAGCAACTCACCTGGGACACGCTGCCGGAAGAACTGACGCCCGAGCAGCTGGCCGACCTGGCACCCGGCGCCGAGATGCAGACCGCCGCGCCGGAGATTCCCGTCGCGTCGCCGCTGGCCGGCACCGGCGAAGACGCCGTCAACAGCGCCCGCTACGGCGCCACCGTGCCGCCGTGGTCCGCTGCGCATGCCTACACCAACCTGTACGGCGCCAAGTCCGCCAACAAGACCATCACCGCTACCGTGACCGGCAATGTGCGCGTGACCGAAGTCGGCCGCGAATACGACACGCACCACATCGTGCTGGACTTTGGCGCGACCCCATTCCCGGTGCTGGAAGGCCAGTCCATCGGCATCGTGCCGCCGGGCACCGACGCCAGCGGCCGCCCGCACCATGCGCGCCAGTATTCAATTGCCAGCCCGCGCAACGGCGAGCGCCCCGGCTACAACAACCTGTCGCTGACGATCAAGCGCGTGCTGCAGGACCACGACGGCAATTCGGTGCGCGGCGTGGCCTCCAACTACATGTGCGACCTGAAGGTCGGCGACAAGGTGGAAGTGATCGGACCGTTCGGCGCCAGCTTCCTGATGCCCAACCACCCGCGCTCCAACATCGTGATGATCTGCACGGGCACCGGCAGCGCGCCGATGCGCGCCATGACTGAATGGCGCCGGCGCCTGCGCAAGGCCGGCAAGTTCGACGGCGGCAAGCTGATGCTGTTCTTCGGCGCGCGCACGCAGGAGGAGCTGCCTTATTTCGGCCCGCTGCAGAACCTGCCCAAGGATTTCATCGACATCAACCTGGCGTTCTCGCGCACGCCGGGGCAGCCCAAGCGCTATGTGCAGGACCTGATGCGCGAGCGCGCGGCGGACCTGGCGGCACTGCTGGCCAGCCCTGACACGTACTTCTATGTGTGCGGGCTCAAGAGCATGGAAGAAGGCGTGGTGCTGGCGCTGCGGGACGTATCGCAGCAGGCGGGGCTGCAGTGGGAGGCGCTGGCTGAAGGGTTGAAGCGGGAAGGGCGGCTGCATCTGGAAACGTACTAGATGCAGCCGCGGGCGCGAACCCCTCAATCCGTATCCTGCTGCGCCTTGTGCTTCGATGCCATCTTGTCCTGCTGCCCCGGCGGCACGTTGTCGTAGTGGCTGAACTGGATGGTATAGCTGCCGTGGCCGCCGGTGATGCTGTTCAGCCGTGACTGGTAGTCGTTGAGCTCGGACAGCGGTACCTGGCCGGCCACGACCACGGCGTTGCCGGCCGCGGTGCGCGTGCCATGGACCTGGCCGCGCTTGGTGGAAAGGTCGCCGATGATGTCGCCCATGGCGGTGCCCGGCGCCGTCACCTCGATGTCGACGATCGGCTCCAGCACGCTGGGCCTGGCCTTGAGCACCGCGTCGATAAACGCCTTGCGTCCGGCGGTCGCGAACGCGACTTCCTTGGAATCGACCGGATGGCTCTTGCCGTCGAACACGGTCACGCGCACGTCCTGCATCGGGAAGCCCGCGAGCGGGCCGCTGTCCAGCACCTGGCGGATGCCTTTTTCCACGGCGGGGATGAACTGGCCGGGAATCGCGCCACCCTTGACCGCATCGACGAAGTCGAAGCCTTCGCCGCGCGACAGCGGCTCCACGCGCAGCATCACTTCGCCGAACTGCCCGGCGCCGCCGGTCTGCTTCTTGTGCCGGTGATGGCCCTCGGCCTTGCCGCCGATGGTCTCGCGGTAGGCGATCTTGGGCGGGCGCGTCACCACCTCCACCTTGTACTGCTCGGTCAGCCGTTCCAGCGCGCAGCGCAGGTGGAACTCACCCAGGCCGAACACCACGGTCTCGTTGGTGCCAGCCGGATGTTCCACGCGCAGGCACGGGTCTTCCGCGCTCAGCTTGTGCAGTACCTCCGCCAGCCGCTGCTCGTTGCCGCGGCGCGCCGGCTCGATCGCCAGCCCGTAGATCGGCGTGGGGAATTCCAGCGGCGTCAGGTGGATATCGCCGTCGTCGGTGGCATCGTGCAGCACGGCATCGAAGCCGAGCTCATCGATCTTGGCCACCGCACAGATATCGCCCGGCCCGGCGCGCGGCACTTCCTGTGTCTCCTTGCCTCGCAGCCGCAGCAGGTGCGCCACCTTGAACGGCTGGCGTCCTTCGCCGATATAGAGCTGGCTGTCGCGCGTGATCGTGCCCTGGTGGATGCGAAACACCGCCAGCTTGCCGACATAGGGATCGATGACCATCTTGAAGACGTGCGCCAGCACATGCTTGTCCGGCACGGGCTCCGCACGCACGGCCTTGCGGTGTTCGCTGCCTTCACCCGTATCGCGATAGAACAGCGGCGGATTGCCCTCGGTGGGATTGGGCAGCAGTCGCACGAACACATCCAGCAGCTCGGTGATGCCGGCGCCCGTCGCCGCCGAGGTAAAGCAGATTGGCACCAGGTGGCCTTCGCGCAGCGCGCGCTCGAACGGCGCGTGCAACTGCTCCGGCGTGATCGCCTCGCCTTGTTCCAGGTACAGCTCCATCAACTCGGGATCGATCTCGATGACCTGGTCGATCAGCGCATCGTGCGCGGAAGGCACAGATAAAAAATCCGACTCGCCGGCCGGATTGAAGAAGCAGTCAACCACCTTGCTGCCGTTGTCGGCCGGCAGGTTGATCGGCAGGCATTCCTTGCCGAAGGCCTCCTGGATCTCCGTCAGCAGCGCGGGCAGGGCGACCTTGTCGCCGTCGATGCCGTTGATGATGATCATCCGGCACAGCTGGCGCGCCTGCGCCCAGGCCATGGCCCGGCGCGTGGTCATCTCGATGCCGGTCTGCGCATTGATGACGATGGCAGCGGTTTCCACCGCCGCCAGTGCGCTGATCGCCAGCCCGGAGAAGTCCGGGTAGCCGGGGGTATCGACCAGGTAGATGCGGGTGTCGCGGTAGTGCAGGTGGGCGACCGCGGACGTCAGCGAGCGTTTGTACTTGCGCTCCAGCGGATCGCTATCGCACACCGTGGAACCGCGTTCGATGCTGCCGGGCGTGTGCACGGCACCGCCCTTGTACAACAGTGCCTCGGCCAGCGAGGTCTTGCCGCACCCCGCGTGCCCGAGCAGGGCGACGGTGCGGATGGCATCGGGACTATCGTGCATGTTGGCTCTCGGTTCGTCCGGCAATGACTCTCAGGGCATTATTGGCGAAATTCGCCGGAAGCGACATACGCGGATGCCCGACACCGTGCAATGGCGGACGCAAGATGGACCGCAAGTGGCGAGGCCGGCGCTCGGCCGGCCTTGTTTCGCGGCTCGCACGGCTTGCCTGCGCTGCAGCAAACCGTGCGCTGGTGCGCCGCAGCAAAGATCAGTGGCGCACGTCGTCGTGGTCGGTCGACACCGCCAGCGCCTGCCACGCGGCCAGTTCGCTTTCTACCTGGCGGTTCTTCTCGGTGATGCGGTAGACCGTGTCCGAGCCCAGCGGCAGGCGCACCGGCGGGGTTTCGCTGTCGGCCAGGGTCAGCAGGGCTGCCGCCAGCTTGGCAGGGTCGCCGGGCTGCTGGTGATTCGCCGAAGTCATGTGCTCGCGCATTGCGCCGACCGTATCGGCGTACGCAGCGATCTCGGTGCGGACGCGCACCAGCGAGCTGGCATCGAGGAAGTCGGTGCGGAAGAAGCCCGGCTCGACCACGGTGGCGCGGATGCCCAGCGGCGACAGTTCCGCATCGAGCGCTTCGGTCAGACCCTCCACCGCGAACTTGGTGGCGCCATAGACACCCCAGCCGGGATACGCGGCGTAGCCACCGATCGACGAGATGTTGAGGATGCGGCCGCTGCGCTGCCGGCGCATCTGAGGCAGCACGGCACGCGTCACGGTGAGCACGCCGAACACGTTGGTGGCGAACTGCTGCTCGACTTCCTGCGCGGAGGCCTCTTCGACCGCGCCCAGCAGGCCGTAGCCGGCGTTGTTGACCAGCACGTCGATGCGCCCGAAGCGGGCGACGGCGGCCTCTGCGGCGGCGATCGCCTGGGCTTCGCTGGTGACGTCCAGCGCCACGCCCAGCAGGTTGGCGTGTTCGCCCAGTGCGGCGGTGATCGTTTCCGGGCGGCGCGCGGTGGCGACGACCCGGTCGCCACGTGCCAGCGCGGCACGGGTCAGTTCCAGGCCGAAGCCGCGCGAAGCGCCGGTAATGAACCAGACCTTGCTGGTGGCATTGACAGTGGTGTTGGTGGTGTTGGCGGACATGGTGAATCTCCTTTCAGGGTGCTCGGTTTGACTGCGATGTCTGATGGCGGGGGCCACGGAGGCAAATTTAGGCTGGCGACGCCCGCAACACTAGGCGGTGCAATCGCGTTTCAATGACAACTACGAGTTGTGAATGAAAAGCCAGCGCGTCGATTGAGCAAACCTCAACCGTATGGCAGACTCGCCGGCATGGACAAACTGCCCCCACTGAACGCCTTGCGCGCCTTCGAGGCGGCCGCGCGGCACCTCAGCATCACCACGGCTGCCGAGGAGCTGCACGTCACGCCCGGCGCCGTCAGCCGCCAGATCCGCGCGCTGGAGGAGGGGTTGGGCGTGCAGCTGCTGCATCGCGGCCACCGGCAGATCTCGCTCACGCGCACCGGCGAGGACTACTACCGTGCCGTGACCAAGGCGATGGACGACCTGCGCGAGGCCACACGGCGATTGAGCAAGCGCGCCAAGCGCAAGCAGCTGAAGGTGCGCGCGTACACCACCTTTGCCATGCGCTGGCTGATCCCGCGGCTGTCGAGCTTCCATGCGGCCAATCCCGGCATCGAGGTGCTGCTGACGGCGTCGCTCGATCCGGTCGACTTCCGCAAGGAAGACATCGACGGCGCGATCCGGCTGGGTGACGGCAAGTGGAGCGGCGTGAATACTTACCGGCTGGTGTCGAACATCCTGGTGCCGGTATGCAGCCCGGGGCTGATGGACGGCGGGCCGAAGGTGAAGAAGCCCGCTGACCTCCAGCACCAGACCCTGCTGCACTCGATCGCACGGCCTGACGACTGGGCCCACTGGCTCAAGGCCGCGCGCGCGGACAAAGAGGTCGATGCGCACAGCGGCATGACCTACCAGAGCTCGGCCATGGCCTATGCGGCCGCGGTCGAAGGGCAGGGCTTTGCCATCGCGCAGCGCTTCCTGGTGGCGGCGGATCTCGACGCCGGCCGGCTGGTGGCGCCGTTCCGCCAGACCGTGGACATGGGCGACTTCACCTACTACCTGCTGACGCCGGCAGACCGCAAGGAAAGCGCGAGCATGGCGGTGTTCCGGCAGTGGCTGCTGGCGCAGTTTGACGCTCAGGGTTGAGAGCGCTCACGATGCCGCCGCGACCACGTGTCGCTTCTCCTCGATATCGCCGCAGTGGATAGCGCCCCGTGACGACAGCGCGGCGATTTCGTCGCGGCTGTAGCCAAGCTCGCCCAGCACCGCCTGCGTATGCTGCCCGCAAGCCGGTGCTGGCCGCGCTGGTAACGCGTTCTCCTGAGCGCTGTTGATCGGGAAACCCGGCACGCGGATCTCGCCCAAAGTGTCGTGCCGGACGCGTTGCACCATGCGGTTGGCAGCCACCTGCGGATGCGCCATGACATCCTCGTAGGTCGCGACGGGCGCGCACAGGATGTCGGCGTCCTGGAACAACGCCAGCCATGTGCTGGTCGTGCGGGTGACGAAGACACTGGTCAGCGCCTCGACCATTGCCGCGTGATTGGCCACGCGCAGCGGCGAGGTGGCAAAGCGCGGGTCGTCGGCCAGTTCGGGCCGGCCCAGCACATCGCACAACCGGCGCCAGCGCTCGGGCATGTAGGCGGCTACCATGACCCAGCCGTCGGCGGTGCGGAAGGCCTGGTTCGGCGCGGAGTAGGGCGCCGCGCTGCCCACGCGTTCCGGCAGTTGCCCGTCCGCGCAATAGCTGGTGATGGACGACTGCTGCAGCGCCAGCGCCGCATTGAGCAGGTTGACGTCGAGATGGCCGCCCAGGCCGTCGCGTGCCCGCTGCGCGAGCTTTGCCAGCACGCCCACGCAGGCCACGTAGCCGGTCGTCACGTCGACCACCGGCGCCTGCACCTTGCACGGCTCGGCGTCGGGCAGGCCGATCAGGCTCATCAGGCCGGAATCCGCCTGCATGATGCCGTCGACGCCGGCGCGGCCCGCGTACGGTCCCTCTTGCCCGTAGGCGGAAATCGAGCAGTAGATCAGCGCCGGGTGGGCTTCGGCCAGTTGCGCATGGCCGAGGCCTAGGCGCTCCATAACCCCCGGGCGCATGCTTTCCACCACGATGTCGGCATCCGCGATCAGGCGACGTGCCACGGCCACGCCGTCGGCGGACTTGAGGTCGAGCGCCACGCCCAGCTTGTTGCGGTTGAAGCCGTGGAACAGCGCGCTGTCGTCGCCGAGCCAGCCGGGTCCCAGCCCGCGGCCCAGCTCGCCGCCGGGCGGCTCCACCTTGATGACCCTGGCGCCCATGTCGGCCAGCAGCATGGTGCAGGTCGGCCCGGCGCCGATCTGCGTGAAGTCGATGACGGTCAGGCCGTCCAGTGCGTCGCGCAACATGTCATGCCTCCGGAAGGGTACGGGATCGTTTGAACGTGCCTTGTGCGGTCGCCACCAGCACGCCGGCATCGGTGGCCAGCTCCGCCGAGGCGAAGTACAGGCTCTTGCCGGCACGGGTGACCTGCGCCGTGGCGCGCAACCGGCCCGTGCTGGCCTTGCTGAGATAGCTGATCGTCAGCATCACCGTGACGGCGTGGCCGAGCGCGCCGTCAGGGCCGGCAGGCAACCCGGCGTAGCCGCAGGCGGCGTCGAGCAGGGTGGCGGTGACGCCGCCCTGCACGCTGCCCTGCCGGTTCAGGTGGCGCGGCTCGAGGTCGAGCTCGAAGGTGCAGCGGCCGTCGCCGACGCTGGCCAGGCGGATGCCGAGGTAGTCCAGCAACGGGTTGTCCGTCGGCGGCAGTGCGGCGGGATAGATAGGCGTGTTCATAGCGCCACCTTGATGCCGTTGTCCTGGATCAGGCGCTGCCAGCGCGCCATCTCCTTGCCGATATAGGCCTTCAGCTCGGCCGGCGACGAAGCCTGCGGCTCGAAGCCCTGCTTGCCCATCTGCTCCGCCACGTCAGGCGATTTCAGCGCGGCTACCAGCGCGGCGTTGATCTTGTCGACCACCGGCTTGGGCGTCCGCGCTGGCGCCAGCAGGCTGTACCACAGCTCGGCGTCATAGCCGACCACGCCGGCTTCCGCAAAAGTCGGCAGGTCCGGCATCAGCGCGGTGCGCTTCTTGCCGGCGATGCCGAGCGCGCGCAGCTTGCCGGCGCGCACGTACTGGATCGCCGAGGCAAAAGTGGCGAAGGAGATCTGCACCTGGCCGCCCATCAGGTCGGTGATCGACGGCCCGGTGCCGCGATAGGGCACGTGCAGCAGTTCGGTCTTGTTGAGCTTGGCAAAGACCTCACCGGCGAGGTGCTGCGGCGTGCCGTTGCCCGGGCTGCTGTAGCTCAGCTTGCCCGGATTGGTGCGGGTGTACTGGATAAAGTCCTGCAGCGTGCGGAACGGCTGGTTGGGGTTGGCGACCAGCATGATCGGCACCGACGCGATCCGTCCCACGGGCTCAAAGTCGCGTTCGATGTTGAACGGAATCTTGGTGCCGAGGAACGGGTTCATCGTCACCTGGCTCGACGCGATCACCAGCGTATAGCCGTCCGGCGCCGCATGGGCGACGTAGTCGGCGCCTAGGTTGCCGCCCGCGCCGGGCTTGTTCTCGATGACGATGGTCTGGCCCAGCAGCTGGCCCATCTTGGGCGCGATCAGCCGCGCCAGGATGTCGTTGCCGCCGCCGGGGGCGAACGGCACCACCAGGGTAATCGGCTTCTGCGTGGGGAAGGGCGCCTGCGCCGCCGCGCCCAGTGCCGTGGCTGCCAGCATGCCGGCCAGCGCCGCGCGTGCGAATCGGGTAATACGAGTCATGCTTTGTCTCCTGTGTGTCTGTTTTCAAACGCTCAGCGGCCCGTGTAGCGGGGCTGGCGCTTCTCCGCAAATGCCTGCCGGCCTTCGGTCCGGTCGGCGGTATCGCGCAGCACGCCCCAGTAGAGTTCAGTCAGCTGCTGCGCATCGGCTTCGCTGAGGTGGCTGGTCTGGCGCGACAGCTTCTTCACCGCCTGAACCGCCAGCGGTGCATTGGCCGCGATGCGCTTAGCGATCGCCAGCGCACGGTCAAGCAGCGCAGCCGGCGCCACCGTTTCGGTGACCAGCCCGATGCGCGCGGCCTGCGCCGCGTCAATCCGCTCGCCGGTCAGCACCATCTGCATCGCATGCGCCGCCGGCACGGCCTTGAGCAGGCGATGCAGACCCGAGACGGCGGGGATCGACCCGACCGCGGCTTCGGGCAGGCCGAAGCTCGCCTGCTCCGACGCAATCCGCACATCGCATTGCAACGCGATCTCCAGCCCCGCCCCGAGGCAATGCCCGTTGACCGCCGCGATCAGCGGCTTGCACAGGCCCAGGTCGCTCAGGTCCATCAGCCGGATATAGAGGCCGAGGTCGGCCGCCTGCTCCGGCGCGCGGAACAGCGCTTCCGGGTAGGTGGCGGGCGAGCTGCGCGTGCCTTTCAGGTCGGCGCCCGCGCAGAAGGCGCGCGTGCCGGCGCCGGTCAGGACGGCCACGCGCAGGTCGTCGCGGTCGCGCACTTCGGTGAGGTGCGCACGCAGTTCGCGCAGCGCGGTCACGTCCAGCGCATTGAGTGCCTCGGGCCGGTCGATCGTCAGCACAGCGACCGCGCCTTCGGTGTGGAGTCGTACGGTCATGGGGGCCTCCTTACACGCTCGGCGACGACAGGCTGCGCCCGCCACAGACATAGAGCGTCTGCCCGGTCACATACGACGACTGCGGGTCAAGGAAGAAGCTGACCGCGTTGGCGATATCGTCGGCGGTGCCGATGCGCTGCACCGGAACCGACTTCTGCAGCCGCGCCTGCACCTCGGGCGTAAAGCCGCGGAACAGCGGGGTATCGACGATGCCCGGCGCCACCGCATTGACGGTGATGCCCTTGCTCGCAAACTCGATCGCCAGCGAGCGCGTCAGGCTGACCACGCCGCCCTTGGCGGCAGAGTAGTTGGCCTGCCCGAAGCCGCCCAGCCAGGCCCGCGACGAGATATTGACCACGCGCCCGTAGCCGCGCTCGACCATTCCCGGCAGCGCCGCGCGGCAGCACAGGAACTGCGAGCGCAGGTTGGTATCGATGACCAGGTCCCAGTCCTCGTCGGTCATCTTCAGGAAACGCATGTCGCGCACCGCGCCGGCGTTGTTGACCAGGTAGTCGACGCGGCCAGTCCGCGCCTCCACTTGCGCGAAGGCGTCGTTGACCGCTGCCGAGTCGGTCAGGTCGACGCTGGCGCCAATGGCGTTGAAGCCTTCGGCAACCAGCGCGCTGACGGCGGTATCAAGCGCGGCGGCGTCGCGGTCGAGCAGGGCCACGGCCAGCCCCTGGCGCGCCAGTTGCGTGGCGATTCCCAGGCCGATGCCGCGCGCGGCGCCGGTGACCACGGCCACATGGGAAGGATCGAAGCGTTGCGTGCCCATCTCAGACTCCCAGCAAGTGGACGGAAGAAGCGGCGTGGTCCACGCCCGCGATGCCGCCGCCGGTGCATTGCGTCAGGCCGATGCGCGCATCCGCCACCTGGCGGTCGCCGGCGCGGGCTTGCAGCTGCCACAGGATCTCGACCATCTGCGCCACGCCGGTAGCGCCCAGCGGATGGCCCTTTGCCAGCAGGCCGCCGCTCGGGTTGACCGGCACGCGCCCGCCCAGGCGCGTCGCGCCGGACTTGAGCAGCGGCACGGCATCGCCACGCGGCGCCAGGCCGAGGGCTTCGTAGTAGAGCAGTTCGGCGATGGTGAAGGCGTCGTGCAGCTCGACCACGTCGACGTCCTGCGGGCCGAGCCCGGCCTGTTCATAGGCCTGGCGCGCGGCGCGCGCGGTGATCTCGGCATCGAGAATGTCGTCGTCGGCCTCCTCACGCATGCCTGACACCACCACCGAGGACAGCACTTTCACCGGCCGCGCCTGTGCCGGCCGGCGCGTGCTCAGCACCACCGCCGCCGCGCCATCGACCTGCGACGGGCAGCACTGCAGCAGCGTCAGCGGGTCGGCGATCATGCGCGAGGCCAGCACTTCCTCGACCGTGGTGGTCTTGCGCTGCTGGGCATACGGGTTCAGCGAGCCGTGGTAGCGGTTCTTCACGGCCACTTCGGCGAGGTCAGACGGATTGGCGTCACGCTCGTGCAGGAAACGCGTGCCGCGCATCGCATATACCGCGGGCAATACCATGCCCGACTTCGCATAGAGCTCGGTCTTGTGGTCATTGCGCTGCAGCGGGATGGTGCCGCCGCCGAGCGCGGTCAGCTGCTCGATGCCGAAGACCAGCACCGTGTCGTATTGCCCGGCCAGCAGCGCGTGCCGTGCCAGGTGCACGCCGGTGGCGCCGCTGGCGCAGGCGTTCTCGACGTTGTAGACCGGGATGCCCTTGAGCCCCAGGTCGCGCACGATCAGCTGGCCGAGGATCATGCCGCCCAGCACGTTGGCGCAGTAGACCGCCTGGATGCGGCCGGCCGGCACGTCGGCATCGGCCAGCGCCTTGAGGATCGCCTGTTGCGCCAGTTCCGGCGCCAGCACGCCGGGGTGGCGGCCGAACGGCGTCATCGCGCCGCCGTGGATGTAGATGTCTTGCATCTTGCTTACCTTTCCTTCTCTCGATCGTTCAGGCCGTGACGGCCTCGAAGACATAGCCCAGCTCGGGGTCATGCCGCTGCGCGTAGCGCTCGCCGATGACCGGACGCGCCGTGCCCAGCAGGCGCCCGAAGATGCGCACCGGGCCGACGAAATCGACATAGCCCAGCGCATACGGTGGCTGCCCGCTCTTGGGCGCGGGATGGATCACGGTGAAGCTGTAGAGCACGCCCGTGCCGGTGATGGCGACGGTTTCGTGGCCGTCCGCCAGCGGCGAGTCGGCGGGCAGCGCCGGGAAGATCCACTCGCCGGTGGCGCGATCACGCGAGGCGAGCAGGTGGGGGACGGGTTCCTCGCTCCAGAGCGGGTAGGGCTGGTCTGACATGGCTGTCTCCTGTTGGTTGGCCTTGGCGTAATAGTTGTCGTCGGCGGCGTGCGCGACAAACGATATTTCCGGCGTTTTCGGTTGAGAAAAAGTCAAGCGAAGTGCCGGAATGAGGCGTCTGGAAAGGCGCTTTGTCTGGGGGACCGGAGCCAGCCGTTCAGGTCTTGCGCTGCCGCGTTGCCTCGACTTCGGACCGGGCGATCATACCCACGCCGATGCGCCATTCAACGCCGTGCCGCGCGGGCGCGGATCGCCTTCGACTGCACGGGCACCATCGGTGTACGGATCGAACTTTCGCCCCGGCGTGGCCGAGGCCCCGCTGCGGTCGAGGCCGGCAACGAGCGCGGCGGCGCCACGGTCATGCGCGCCTTCGGAGAAGGTGTCGAAACGACCCTGCCGCTGGCCGTCGGTGAACACGTCATGCGTGCGCGCTGCCACGCTGGCGGGCGCGCTGTTGGCGGCTGGCGCGGCATTGGCGTTCTGGAGGGAGACGGCGACCGCCAGCGAGATGGCGGCGGGAACAAGGGTGCGTGCGAGTTGGGCAATCATGATGTCGCTCCTGGATACTGGTCATCGAAGAAAGAGGCGGACGGTGGCTGCTGCGCGTTTCCCGATGTGGTTCCGGGGATCGCGCCGTGCAGCCGCCGTTGAGACCAATCTAGGCGTGGAGCGGACGTCGCACTAGGGAGTGGAATGGCGTTTCAATAGCAACTTGTGGTTGCCAGTGCGGGTAGCAGGCTCAGGCCACGATCCCGACCAGCCGCGACAGCGACTGCTCCGCGCCCCGGCCCGCCTCCACCACGAAGTCGATGAAGCGCCGGACCCGTACCGGCATCTGGCTGCGATGCGGGTAGTACATGTACATGCCGACATTGCTGCTGCTGTACCCCGGCAGGATCGCCTTCAGCCGCCCGCTCACGAGGTCGGCGTGGATCATGTAGGCGGGCAGCTGGCCGATGCCCATGCCGGCGCGCACCGCTTCGACCTCGGTTTCCACGTCATTGAAGCTCGCCACGGCAGGCACCTCCTGGTAGATCAGGTCGCCGTCCACCTGCAGCTCCCACGGCACCATGCGCCCGGTCGCGGGGCGGCGGAAGCCCGTGCACTGGTGCTGCAGCAGGTCGTCGAGGGTGGCTGGCTCGCCGTGTCGCGCCAGGTAATCCGTCGCCGCGCAGATGACCAGCGGCAGGTCGCACAGCCGTCGCGCCACCAGGTTCTGGCCGGGGCTGGTGCCGACGCGGAAGCCGACGTCGATCTTGGCTTCGACCAGGTCGGTGAAGAGGTCGCTCAGCACCACATCGAAGGTGATGCCGGGATATTGTTCGCGAAAGCCGCGCACCAGCGGGACCAGCACGCGGCTGCCGAGCGACGGCGGAGCGGTCAGGCGGATCAGGCCGTCGTCGTCGCTCTTGCTGCTGCGGACTTGCTCAAGCGCTTCGTCGAGCTGGCGCATGCCCGGCGCGGCCAGCTCGAACAGGCGTGCGCCTTCTTCCGTCAGGCTGAGCTTGCGGGTGGTCCGGTGCAGCAGTCGCACGCCGAGATGGTCCTCCAGCGTGCGCACGGCCTTGCTGGCGGCCTGCGGGGTGACGCCAGCTTCCACCGCGGCGCGATGGAAGCTGCCGGCGCGCACCACGCCGAGGAAGAGGGTGAGGACACGGGCCTTGTCCATGACTGGCAACCAGAGGTTGGGAATGCGGCCATCATAACGCCAGTCGGTATCACGAAAACAGCAAGGGCAGGCCCGTGCGCGGACTATTGCTCGACCAGGTGCTCGATGCGGATCGGCAGCTCCCGCACGCGCTTTCCGGTTGCGTGGAACACAGCGTTGGTCACGGCCGGGGCCACGCCCACCAGCGCGATTTCACCTAATCCCTTGACGCCTAGCTCGTTTACATGGGGATCGACCTCGTCGACAAAATGCGCCTCCAGCCCCTGGATATCCAGGTTGACGGGCACGAGGTAATCCGCCATATGCGCATTCACCGGCCGGCCGTCCCGCGGATCCAGCGCGGTTCGCTCCATCAGCGCCATGCCGATGCCGCCGACCATCCCGCCCGTGCATTGGCTGGCTGCGAGCCGCGGATTCACGATACGACCCGCGCCATAAGCGCCGACCACGCGCCGGACACGGATCGTGCCGACATCGGGATCGATGGCGACTTCCACGAACACCGCACCGAAGGCATGCATGGAAAACCGGCTGCGCACCTCGGCATCCGGGCCTGCCGTGGCGCTCGCTTCGATGGCGCCGTCCGAGCGGCCTGCGCGCGCCTGGCGCTGGTCCAGCGCGGCAATGCAGGCCGCGCGCACGGCCGAGCCGACGGACGCGAGGGTCATCGAGCCACCGTGTGGCGGGGTAGGCGGGAAATCCGAACGGCCAAGGCTGAAGCGCACGCTGTCCATCGGCAGGCCCAGCGTCTCGGCGGCAATCTGCGTGATCGAGGTGTAGGTGCCGGGCCCCATGTCGCTGGCAGCGGCCTCCACTTCGGCCGTTCCGTCGGCAAGCAGGCGCACGCGGGCGCTGGCTTGTCCATGGAAGACAGGGTAGCTGGCGCAGGCCATCCCCCACCCGATGCGCAGTCGGCCATCGCGCATCGAGCCGGGCGCGAGCGTGCGGCGGGCCCAGCCGAACGCGTCGGCGCCGCGTTCGTAGCAGGCAAGCATGGAGCGGCTGGAGAAGGGTAGCTGCATCCCCTCATCGAGCCGGGGTTCATTGCGCCGGCGCAGTTCCAGCGGGTCCATCTCGAGAGCATGGGCCAGTTCGTCCATCGCGCATTCCAGCGCAAAGACGCCGGTGGCCTCGCCCGGACCCCGCATATAGGTCGGCGTGCCGATGTCCAGCGGCACCAGCCGGTAGCGAGTGCGCACATTGGGACAGCTATAGAGGAACGGTGTCACCGAAGTGAGTGCCTCGGCGAATTGCTCATACCGGCTGGTTTCACCGGTGCCTTCGTGCACGATGCCGGTCAGCCTGCCGTCGGGCGTCGCCGACAGTGCCATGCGCTGCACCGTCCGCGGCCGGTGCCCCGTCAGATGGAACATCTGTCGCCGCGACAGCACCAGCTTGACGGGCCTGCCCACTTCGCGCGCGGCGACCGCCGCCAGCGTGACGTGAGGCCAGGTGCGCAGACTGGTGCCGAAGGCGCCGCCGATAAACGGGCAGATGACTTGGACGTTCTCAGCCGGGATGCCGAGGATCGCCGCGATCTCGGCCTGCTCGTTGATCACGAACTGGCTCTTGCTCCAGAGCGTCAGCTGGTCGCCTTGCCAGGCTGCAACGGTGGCGTTCGGCTCGATCGGGAAGTGATTTTCGCGCGCGGCATCGTAGGTGGCGTCGATGCTGACGGCTGCCGCCGCCAGCGCGGCCTCGGGGTCGCCGCGGACCCGGTCCGCCGAATGAGGACCTGGCTCACGTCCTGCCTCCGGCACCACGGCTTCGGCGCGCTTGTCGAGCGGGTCGGAGACCGGTGATTCCTCGGCATAGCGAATCTGCAGCAGGCAGGCCGCGTGCTCGGCCTGGTCCAGGGTCTGCGCCACGACCACGGCAACTGGCTGGCCGTAGAAGCGGACGCGATCGTCCTGCAGGACATGGAGGCGTTCGCCGTGTTGCGGATCGATAAAACCCTTGTGCGCGGCGTACGCCAGTTTCGGCGCGTTTTCATGGGTCAGTACCGCCAGTACCCCTGCAAGGCGACGCGCGGCTTCGGTGTCGAGTCCGAGCACACGTCCCAGTCCGATCGAAGCACCCACGATCACGGCGTAGGCCTGTCCTGGCTGGTTGAAGTCGGCGGCATACTGCGCGCTGCCGGTCACCTTGGCGCGCCCGTCGACGCGGGCATGCGGCTGGCCGATATGGTTTGCGTTCATCAGACTTCTCCTGCGAGTTCGAGGGCCCGTACCACGGTTCGTTGCAGCAGCGCCACCTTGTAGCGGTTGCCTGGCAGCGGGGACGCGCCTGCAATCGTGGCAAGCGCCGCCGCCTCGAAGCTCGCGCGCGTCGGCGGCCTGCCTTGCAGCGCGAGTTCGGCCGCGCGCATGCGCCACGGGCGGGTGCCCACGCCACCGCACGCGAGGCGAACGGCCTGGATCGCGCCATCCCTGACCTCGAATGCCGCCGCGGCCGATACCAGTGCAAATTCATACGAGGCCCGGTCCCGCACCTTCAGGTAACGCGCTGTCCGTGCATAAGCAAGCGGTGGTACCCGGACCTCGACGATCAGTTCACCGGCCAGCAAGGTGTGCTCGAGATGCGGCGTGGTCCCGGGCAGGCGGTAAAGGTCTTCCACGGGGAAGTGGCGCGCGCCATGCGGACCCCGTACATGGACCACCGCGTCCAGCGCGACCAGCGCAACCGCAAGGTCGGACGGGTGCGTTGCGGAGCAATGATCGCTGGCGCCCAGGATGGCATTGCCTGCGTGCAGGCCGCCAATGGCCGCGCAGCCGCTGCCCGGCGCGCGCTTGTTGCAGGCGGCATCGAGCATGCGGAAGTAAGGACAGCGCACGCGCTGGAGAAGATTGCCGCCGATGCTGGCCATGTTGCGCAACTGGGGAGAGGCGCCCTCGATCAGCGACTCGGCGATCAGCGGGTGGAGCCGGCAAACGTCTGGATGCGCGGCGACATCGGACATGCGGGCCAGCGCACCGATGACCAGTTCGGCGCCTTCCACCCGGATATGGTTCAGCGGCAGCGCGTTGATGTCCACCAGTCGCGTGGGCTGTTCCACGTGCTCGCGCATCAGGTCCACCAGTGTGGTGCCGCCGGCGATGAAGCGGGCCCCGGCCGCGGCCGCCGCCAGCGCTTCAGCTTCCGAGCCGGCTTTCTGCAGTGTGAAGGGGATCATGGCAGCTTCCTCCCGCCGACCTCGGCGATCGCGGCGACGACCCCCGGGTAAGCCCCGCAACGGCAGATGTTGCCGCTCATCCAGAAGCGCACGTCGTCGGCAGAGGTGGCATGACCCTCATTGATGCAGGCGACGCCGGACATGATCTGGCCTGCAGTGCAGAATCCGCATTGGAAGCCATCGTGCGCGATCAACGCGGCCTGTAGCGGATGCAGCTCGCCGTCGGCCGACGACAGGCCTTCGATCGTGCTCACGTGGGCGTCGTTGTACATGGCGGCCAAGGCGAGACAGCTGTTGATCCGGCGCCCGTCCACCAGCACCGTGCAGGCCCCGCACGCGCCCTGGTTGCATCCCTTCTTCGTGCCCGTGAGGTCCAGGCGCTCGCGCAGTACGTCAAGCAGGGATTCACGCGGATCGATCTCGAGGCGATGCAGCGTGCCGTTGACCGTCAGGCACAGCGGCATGCGGGTTGAGCCGTAGCTATCGCCAGGCTGTGGCTGGCTACCGTCGGAACGAACAGAACTGGACATAGTCGACATTCCTCTTTGCATAGCCCAGATGAATCGGGCGGTTGGGGGCAGGGGCTTCGCTCGGGCCTGCACCAGCTTCGGGAGCGAACTGCCGGAATGACCAGGGGGCGCATTCTGCAAGTCTCTGCAGGTTCGGCCTGGCCCTGGCCCGCATCGGGACCGAAAGCTGTGCGGCTGCCTCGGACTGGTGGGACAGTCGTTGAAACGCTACAGGCACCGGCGGTCATCGCAATAGAACGTTGTTGCGCTGCAGTGGACGATTCTTGCGCTGACTCGTTGGATGATAGGTTTGAAGAAGGGGGCCGGCCGGCATGGCTCGCGTCAGGTCCTGCGGATTGTGCGGGCTGGTTTACTTCAACCGGATAAATACATATGCTTCCATGCGCGGCGGGGACCTGGCCCTTTCCCCGACGCTACCGCCGTGGGCCCTTGCGGGGTATGTGCCTATGCGATCGCCGACGAGACATGGCGTGATCGATGCGGAGCTGCCGGTTCGTCCCGATGTCAGCAGCAGCGGGCGCCCGTGGGCTGGCATCACCGTACAGATCCATCACTGGCGCTCGGCCGGATCGGTGTCCTCTCCGGAGCTGGACCACGACATGCTTGCGATGCGACTCGCAGGACACGCCAGGCTTGAGCAGCGGCGATTAGGCCAGGTACACCGCGGCATCGTCTTCCCTGGCAATATCAGCCTGCACCCGCGGCTGGTCGAATCCAGCTGGAGTTGGGACAGGCCCGGTTCCATCGTCATTGCGAGGATTCCGCAAAGCCTGCTGGTCGAAGCCGCTGATGCCACGATCCGCCAGCCACGCGCCGCGCACAGGCTTCGCAATTGCTTCGGGCAGCGCGACGGCTTTGCGGAGACCATTACCTTCACGCTCGCGCGAGAGATCCAGGCGGTCGCGCATCCGGCGCAAATGCTGATCGCCGAGTCGCTTTCCTGTGCGCTGTCGGCGCATCTCGTGCATCGCTTCAATGTCGGTGACCCGGGCGCCTCGTCACTGCCCGGCGGACTCCATCCGCAGGCCCTCAGCAGGGTCCTGGACTATATCCACGGGACACCGGAGGTGGTGACGCTGCAGGCGTTGGCGGATATGGCCAAGGTCAGCCGCTTTCATTTTGCGCGCATGTTCAAGCGCAGCATCGGCGAAACGCCGATGGCGTATGTCGAGCGCGTTCGCTTGTTGCGCGCGCGCGAGATGATCCGTTCGGGAGGCTATCCGTTGGCGTTGGTTGCCACGCTTGTCGGTTTCGCCGACCAGTCTCACTTCGGACGGCGGTTCAAGCGGCATTTCGGATGTACGCCGGGAGAATTTGCCGGGCATAACGGTGCCAGTCAGGGAGCCGCTCTTTAGTCTGTCATGGGGCGGCGGTGGCCATGGCCTGTCCGGCGCCCGTCACCTGCCTCGGCGATTTCATCCATTCCGACGACGCCTTGAACCCTTTGCCATGTGAACAATGTCCCACCACCCAAGGAGACAAACACATGACAAAGCACCCATTCGACCTGAGCGGCAAAGTGGCACTGGTGACCGGCGGCAACGGCGGCATCGGCCTGGGCATTGCCGAAGGGCTGGCCGCGGCCGGCGCCGACATCGCGATCTGGGGCACGAATGCCGCCAAGAACGCTGCCGCCGCCGACCGCCTGGCCCAGCATGGGCGCAAGGTGCATACCGAGCTTTGCGACGTCGGCGACGAGCAGGCGGTCGATGCTGCAATGCAGCGCACGGTGGCGGCGCTGGGGCGCATTGACGGCTGCTTTGCCAATGCCGGTGTGGGCAGCGGCAACAAGGGGCCGTTCGACCAGATGGCCACCGAGGCCTGGCGCAGGACCATGCGCGTCAACCTGGACGGTGCCTTCTTCACGCTGCGCGCCGCGGTGCGGCAGATGCTGGTGCAGGGCGAGGGTGGCGTGCTGTGCAGCACGGCCTCGGTCGCGGCGATTGAAGGCGCGCCGCGCTCCGAGCACTATGCCGCCACCAAGGGCGGCGTGATCTCGATGATGCGGGGGCTGGCGGTGGAGTACGCGCGCAAGGGCATCCGCGCGCACTCGATCCTGCCGGGCTGGATCAAGACCGAGATGACCAGCGTGGCCCAGGGCAACGACGCCTTCCAGGAAATGGTGCACAAGCGCGTGCCGATGCGCCGCTGGGGCGAGGGCAGCGACTTCGCCGGGGTTGCGGTGTACCTGATGAGTCCGGCGTCGGCCTACCACACGGGCGATACCTTTGTGATCGACGGGGGCTACACGCTGTTCTGAGCGAGGCCTGAAGCGTGGGCGCGCCAGGGGCACGCCCACGCGCCAGTTACAGCACGTCGTCCTTCAGGTGATACCAGTGGTACAGCACCCGCTGCCCCATCCTTCGGAACGGCGCAAACATCTGCGATTCCACCATCTCGCGCACGTTCGGGAACGGCAGCGGCGAGCGGAAGATCGGCAGTTCCGGCAGCGCGGCGGCCTTGCCGGCGATCAGCGCCGCCAGGCGCTTGCCGGCCTGCGCGGAGTACATCACGCCGTTGCCGCCGTAGCCCATGGCGTAGTAGATCGACTGGGCCGGATCCGGCTGGGTGATGCGCGGCATCATGTCGTGGCTGACATCGACCCAGCCCCACCACGAGTAATCGACCTGGATCCCCTGCAGCGCGGGGAACTTGCGGTGCATGTCGCCGATCAGCTTCTGCTTGTACTGCTCCTGCGGCGCGTCGTTGCCGGTGATGGCGCTGCGGCTGCCGATCTGCAGGCGGCCGTCTGGCATCAGGCGGTAGTAGTGGCGCAGGATGCGGGTGTCGGTGATGACCTGCGTGGTGCGGAAGTTGCACGCGGCCAGTTCGCTGGCCGTGAGCGGGCGCGTGACGATGGAGTTCGACAGGATCGGGAACAGCCGGTTCTTCAGCTCGCGGTGCAGCGTCTGCGAGGTATAGCCGCCGGTGGCCACGCCCACGGCGCGGGCGCGCACGATGCCGCCGGGGGTGCGCAGGTAGTGCACGCCGTTGCGCGTTTCCCAGCCGGTCACCGGGCTGGACGGATGCACCTTGGCGCCCAGCTCGCGCGCGCGGCGCAGGTAGCCGAAGGCGAGCTTGCCGGCGTGGATGCCGATGCCTTCGGGCTCATGCATGGCGCCCGCGGCTTCCTTGTCGTCGACATAGTCGCGCCGCACGGTGTCGGCGTCCATGATCCGTGCGTCGTACTTGAAGACTTCGCGCAGGAGCTTGGCTTCCTTCTCCAGCGCCGGCATCACCTTGGCGCGGTGCGCGATATACAGGTGGCCGCCAGGCTGCGGGTCGCAGTTGATGTCCTGGATCAGGCCCTTGAAGGTCTCCATGCCGTCGCAGATTTCTTCATGCAGGCGCAGCGCGGTATCCAGGCCGTAGCGCT
Organism: Cupriavidus sp. GW821-FHT07C08; assembly: GCF_059419025.1. Lineage (NCBI taxonomy): Bacteria > Pseudomonadati > Pseudomonadota > Betaproteobacteria > Burkholderiales > Burkholderiaceae > Cupriavidus > Cupriavidus sp. GW821-FHT07C08. The sequence continues at coordinate 31,824 of NZ_JBWKQZ010000008.1, read as the reverse complement.
GGATCCACTGCGAGCGCTTGAGCCGCCCGGACGCGCATTGCGCCTGGCCGCCGTTGCGCGTGCTGCAACCCCAGCTGACGCGGTTGGCTTCGAGCACGGTGGCCTTGATGCCGTATTCCTGTGCCAGGAAGATGGCGCAGGTCAGGCCGGTGAAGCCCGAGCCGATGATGGCCACATCCACGTCGATGTCATGCGTGATCGGGCCGTCGTCGGCAGGCGGTTCGCCCGCGGTGCCGATCCAGTAGGTGGGCGCGTATTCGCGGCCGTGACCGGGGGTGGGTGTGTGCAGGGGATCGTAGGCGGGGTCGTACGGCCGGGTGGGCGCGGTGGACTGCTCGCCGGCAAGGAGGCTGCTGCGGGGGGCTACGGCTTGCATGGCGCGTCTCCTCGGTCAGGCTGCGGGCGCTACGACGGGCGGGCGATCCTTGCGGTACGCGTTCTTGACCGCGATCTTGCCGTCGCGGAAGGTGAAGACGTCCACCATGCGCGCCTCGATCCGGGCGCCGTCGGCACGGGTGCCGCGGAAGGTGGATTCGCTCACGCCGCGGTCGCCCACGACAAAGTGGTCGCCATCGACCCACTGCGCGTCGGGGAAAGTCTGCCAGGCCAGCTGGAAGCCTTCGCGCACTGCCTCGCGGCCGATAAAGCTGCGGCCCAGCAGCTCGGGCCCGGCCACGCCGTGGAAGGCGCAGTCATCGGCCATGAAGCCCATCAGGGCCTCGATGTCGTGGCGGTTCCAGGCGTCGTTGAAGGCCTGCAGCAGTTCGATGCCGGCGGCGGTGTTGTCCTTGGACATGGGTTGGTCTCCTGAGTGTTGTCTGCCGGTCCGTTGGGAACCGGCCATGACTCGAGGATAGGGAAGCCGTGCGCGGCGCTGTAGCGCCAGTTCGGGACAATCGCTTGGGCCAGCGGCGGCAGACACCGCCGCGGGCCGGTTCAGGCCGCGGGACGGACCCGGGAAGTGACGGCGGCGGTGGCCGTGGTGCAGCTGGCGGTGGCTTGCAGCTCACGCGCCACGCCCGCCAGCACGCGGATGCCGGGCTCGATGCGGTCCAGCGAGATCGACGAGTAGCCCAGCCGGAAGCCGTTGCGCGGCGCGGGCTCGGCCATGAAGAAGACGCTGCCGGGCTCGATCAGCACACCCTGCAGCTCGGCCAGCCGCGCCAGCGCATCGGCATCGAGCCATGGTGGCCCCTCGATCCAGCATGAGGCGCCGCCGGCGATCGGCACCGCGCGGAAGTCAGGCATATGCGTGGCCAGCGCCGCCAGCACCGCTTCGGCGCGCTCGCGGTGCGCGGCCGCCAGCCGGCGCAGGTGCGCGTCATAGTGGCCCAGCGACAGGAACAGCGAGAACGCGCGCTGGATATAGGCCGACGGGTGCCGCAGCATCAGCCGCCGCGCGCCGCGCAGCTCGGCGATCAGTGCCGCCGGCCCGACGATATAGCCGATGCGCAGCCCCGGCGCCAGGCTCTTGGACAGGCTGCCGACATAGATCACGCGGTTGCTGCGGTCCAGGCTCTTGAGCGTGGGGGTGGGGTCGCCTTCGAAGCGGCTTTCGCTTTCGTAGTCGTCCTCGATCAGCACGAAGTCGGCTTCCTCGGCCTGGCGCAGCAGGGCCTGGCGGCGCGCCAGCGGCATGGTGACGGTGGTGGGGCACTGGTGGCCCGGGGTCACGTAGACGTAGTCGCAGGCGCGTTGCGCGTCAGACAGGGTCAGGCCGTCGCCGTCGACCGGCAGCGGCACCAGGTGGGAGGTGTGCGAGCCAAAGATATTGCGTGCGTCCGGATAGCCTGGGTCCTCGATGCCCACCGGCGTGTCAGGGCTGACCAGCAGGTCGGCCAGCAGGTACAGCGCCTGCTGCGCGCCCACGGTCACCACGATCTCGTCGGCGCCGGCCCACACGCCGCGGCGCGGCAGCACGCGGGTGCGGATCTGCTGCACCAGGGATTCGTCGTCGCGCAGGATCATGTCCTGGGCCCAGTCGTGGATGTCGAGCACGCTGAGCGCCTTCAGGCAGCATTCGCGCCAGTCCGCGGTGGGGAACAGCACCGGGTCGTACTGGCCGTAGATGAACGGGTAGGGGTAGTCGCGCCAGTTGGCGCGCTTGACGATATTGCGCTGCTGCGTGGGGCGGAACACAAAGCGCCGCTCCCAGTCGGGCTCGCCCGAGCGGGCGGGCACCGCCTCGCCGCGCAGCGAGGCCACGCCGCTCACGCGCGTGCCCAGGATCTCCGGGTTGACGAAGTAGCCGCTGCGCTCGCGCGCCACCAGGTAGCCTTCATCGACCAGCTGCTGGTAGGCCAGCACCACCGTGTTGCGCGCCACCCGCAGCTGCGCCGACAGCTCGCGGCTGCTGGGCAGCGGCTCGCCCTGCGGCAGCTGCTCGTCAAGGATGGCCGAGACCAGCATCTGGCGGATCTTGCCCTGCAGGCTCAGGCCCGAGTGGGCATGCTGCTGGAACAGCTGGGACCAGAGGGTGGTGGGAGACTTCAGGCTCATGGGGCAGGGGGCGTTGCCTTGACGGCGAAGCGCGCCAGCATACTGCACCGGCGCGCCACGTCAGTCATGGTCAGTCATCAATACTCGTGCAGGTCCGGGCGCGGCATCTCCGCCAGCGGCACTACCGGATCCGCGCTACCCCGAAACAGTTGCCGCGCGGTGTAGGCCACCAGCAGGATGCCCAGGCTCACCACACCCAGCGCAAGCGGCGTGCGCTGGTCGGGGATGAAGGCCATCGCCACCACGATGCCGATCATGCCGACGATCGCCAGATAGGTGAGGTACGGGTAGCACCACATGCGCACGCGCAGCTGGCCGGGGGCTTCGCGCTCCAGGCGGGAACGCAGGCGCAGCTGCGAGATCGCGATCAGGATGTAGACGAAGATCGCCACCGTGCCGTACGAGTTCACCAGGAAGGCAAAGACCGTATCCGGCGAGACATAGGACATCACCACCGCACCGTAGCCGAACAGGGTCGCCACCAGGATGGCGCGCACCGGCACGCCGTTGCGGCTCACGCGGGCCAGCGACTTGGGGGCGTCGCCACGGCGGGTCAGCGCGAACAGCATGCGCGACGAGGCATACAGGCCCGAGTTGAGCGCAGACAGCACCGCGGTCAGCACGATCGCGTTCATGATCTGCGCGGCCGCCGGCACGCCCATCACGTTCAGCGCGCTGACGTACGGCGTGGCGATGCTGGTGGAGTTCCACGGCACCAGGCAGACTACCAGCAGGATCGAGCCCACATAGAACACCAGCACGCGCGTGATCACCGAGCTGGTGGCCTTGGCCACGGCCTTCTGCGGCTCGGCGGTCTCGGCAGCGGCGATGGTGACGATCTCGGCGCCGAAGTAGAAGCCGGTGGCGGCTACCGCGCCGGTCAGCACCGGGACAATGCCGTGCGGCATGAAGCCGCCGTTGGCGGTCAGGTTGGCCACCTCCATGCCATGGGACCCGGGGGCCAGGCCCAGCACATAGACGCCGGCGATGAACAGGAACACTATGATCGCGGCCACCTTGATCGATGCGAACCAGAACTCGAACTCGCCGAAGGACTTGACCGACACCAGGTTGGTCAGCGTCAGCATCACCAGCAGCACCAGGCTGATGATCCAGTTGGGCACGTCGGGCAGCCAGTAGCGCACCAGGTCGGCACCGGCCACGGCTTCCAGCGCCACCACGATGACCCAGAAATACCAGTACATCCAGCCGGTCAGGAAGCCGGCCAGGTTGCCCACTGCCGGTCGGTCGCGCCAGGCTTCGCGTGCATACTCATAGAAACCGCCGCTGCCGGGCATGGCGCAGGCCATCTCGCCCAGCATGCGCATCACCAGCACCACCAGGAGCCCGGTGATCAGGAAGGAAAGGACCGCGGCCGGGCCGGCGGACTTGATGACGACGCCGCTGCCGACAAAGAGGCCTGCGCCGATCACGCCACCGAGCGCGATCATGGTCATGTGGCGTTGCTTCAGGCCGTGGGATAGCCCGTTGCCGGACTCTGGTTGTTGGATCATGTTGTGTCTCCTGTGCTGCGCTAGCTGTCGGTACTGCGTTGCAGCCAGTACAGCGTTTAAGGCAGGCGCCACGGCTTCTCTTGGTATAGGTGGCAGGGCAGTAATTGCCAGCCTGGGGCCGTGGTCGGTCAGTATTTGCAATCCCGGGCAGGGATGGCCTATCCGTACATGTCGACTTGTCTCCGGTGATCGCTTAAAAAACTGGAACTAGAAGTTCCGAAAAATTGTTCTTTCACTGGAATGTAGGCCGTTCGCCGGGGAAGGTCAACCAGAAGTTTCGATAATTGATATGATTTGACTCTGAAAATGAAACTTACCTATGATGGAGCCAGGCATGAACGATATGCGCCTCGCCAAAAGTGACGCCAAGCCGGATGGAGACACGCCGGCACTGCGTTTGTTCGGCCTGCTCGAAGTCATCGCGGAGAAGGACCAGTCCTTCAACCTGCAGGCGCTGGTGGAAGAAACCGGCCTGCCCAAGCCCACGCTGCATCGCATGCTGCAGCAGCTCGAGGCCGCGGGCCTGATCCAGCGCAACGGCGACGGGCGGCAATACGGCACCGGCCTGCGGCTGCGCCGGCTGGCGGAGAACCTGTTGCTCAACAGCACCTCGCACGGTGCGCGCCACATGGTGCTGCGCCGGCTGGTGGAAGAGGTGGGCGAGAGCTGCAACCTGACTGCGTTCTCCGGCGGCGAGGTGCTGTACCTGGATCGCGTGGAAACGGCGGCGCCGCTGCGTTTCTACCTGCATCCGGGCTCGCGCGTGCCGGCGCACTGCTCGGCCACGGGCAAGCTGTTCCTGGCGCAGCTGGCGCCGGCGCAGCGCCAGCGGCTGCTGGCCAACGTGGAGCTGGAACGCTACACGCAGAACACGCTGACCGACCACGCGCAGCTGGAAGCCGAACTGGAGCGCGTGAAGCGCGACGGCTACGCGATGGACGATGAAGAGTTCCTGCCGGGGCTGGTCTGCATCGGCGTGCTGGTGCCGGCGGTGGACGGCGGCAAGTCCAACCTGGGGCTGGCGCTGCAGGCTCCCGTGATGCGCGTGACGCGCGACAAGGTGCTGCAATTGCTGCCCGCGCTGCAGCGTGCGGCGGGCGCGCTGGCGGCAATCGAGGCCGACAGCGCCGGCAGCTGGCAGGGCGGCGCGGAAGAGGACGAATAGCGCGCACGGCGTCACGCGGATTGCTCCGCTTGCCGCAGTGCCGATGGCATGGCAGCAAGCAACAAGGAGCATGAGGTGACGCAAGACCAGTTTGGCAAGCCCGATCGGATGATTCCGGTGCGCAGCACGTTCGGCATCGATTCCGGCCTGATGGTGCCGGCCTTCAGCCAGCGCGACGACCACGTGCCGGAGATCGATCCGGCCTACCGCTTCCAGCCCGAGGTGACGCTGGCAATCCTGTCCGGCTTCATGCGCGACCGGCGCGTGATGGTGCAGGGGCTGCATGGCAGCGGCAAGTCGACCCATATCGAGCAAGTCGCCGCGCGGCTGAACTGGCCCTGCGTGCGCGTCAACCTGGACGGACATATCAGCCGGCTGGACCTGGTCGGCAAGGACGCCATCGTTATCCGCGACGGGCGCCAGGTCACCGAATTCCAGGAAGGCATCGTGCCGTGGGCGCTGCAGCGCCCGGTGGCGCTGATCTTCGACGAATACGACGCAGGCCGGCCCGATGTGATGTTCGTGATCCAGCGCATCCTGGAGCGCGACGGCAAGTTCACGCTGCTGGACCAGAACCGCGTGATCCGCCCGCATCCGTCTTTCCGGTTGTTCGCGACATCCAATACCGTGGGCCTGGGCAACGTCAACGGCCTCTACCACGGCACCCAGCTGCTCAACCACGCGCAGATCGACCGCTGGAACGTGGTGGCCACGCTGGACTACCTGCCGCATGAAGAGGAGGCCGGCATCGTGCTGGCGCGCGTGCCGGAGCTGGACCACGATGCCGGGCGCGCGCTGGTCGATGCGATGGTGGCGCTGGCCGGCCTCACGCGCCGCGGGTTTGCCGCCGGCGATGTGTCGGCGCTGATGTCGCCGCGCACGGTGATCAGCTGGGCCGAGAACTGCCAGATCTTCCGCGACCCCGCGCTCGCCTTCCGCCTGACCTTCCTGAACAAGTGCGACGAAGCCGAGCGGCCGGTGGTGGCCGAGTATTACCAGCGTTGCTTCGGCCACCTGCCGGGTGAAGCCGCCGGCGTCAGCGCCGAGTCGGAGCCCGCGCGATGAGCGCGGCCACGGTCGCGCAGCAGTTGCGCCGGCGCCAGCGGCAGGATGAGCTGTCCGGCGCCACGGTGCGCGCGATCACCGGCGATGCCGCGCTGCATTTCCGCGACGGCCAGCTCTGGCGCGCGATGCGCCCGGTGCCGCAGCATGCGCCGCACTTGCGCACGGACCTGGAAACCGGCACGGCCACCTGCCTGCGCGGCGCGGCCGATGGTGCCGCCCTGCGCCAGGCGCATTCCGACGCCGCGCTGCATCGGCAGCTATGCCCGGCCGATCCGGTCGAGCGCCTGGTCTTCGAACTGCTGGAGCAGCTGCGTTGCGAGACCCGCCTGCCGCGCGGCATGGCCGGCGTGGCGGCCAACCTGCGCCACCGCTTCATGGCGTGGTCGCGGGCCTTTCATCGTTCCGGGCTGACCGAGGGGCACCTCGGCATCCTTCTCTATACCGTGGCGCAGGTGTCGTGGTCGCGCCTGACGGGGGAGCCGGTGCTGGAGGAGACCGAAGACCTGATCGAAGCCACGCGCGCCGCCATCGTGCCGGTGCTGGGCACCGCGCTGGCCGGCCTGCGCGCGCAACGCCACGACCAGGCCGCCTACGCCGCGCACGCACTGGCGCTGGCGCGCGCGGTGGCGCAGATGATCCGTGCGGAAGCCCCGCTTGCCGGCGAAGACGACGACAACTCAGCCTCGGCCGCGCGCGCCGGGTTTGCGCTGTGGCTGGATTTCGACGAACCGCCTGCGGAAGACTTTGCGCTGGCCGACAGCGGCCACAGCCGCGTGCTGGCCGACGCCACTGACGGCTACCGCGTCTTCACCACCCGCTACGACCGCGAAGTGTGCGCTGCCACGCTGGTGCGCCGCGCCTTGCTGGACGAGTACCGCACGCGGCTCGACGCACGCATCGCGCGTGCGGGCGTGAACGTTGCCCGGCTGGCGCGCCGGCTGCGCGCCGCGCTGTCGCAGCCGCGCGTGGACGGCTGGTCCTTCGGCGAGGAAAGCGGCCGTATCGACGGCCGCCGCCTGGCGCAGCTGGTCTGCTCTCCCTCCGAGCGCCGGCTCTTCCGCCTGGAAGCGCACAAGGCCCATGCCGACTGCGTGGTCGGCTTCCTGATCGACTGCTCCGGCTCGATGAAGGCGCAGGCCGAGCCGCTCACGCTGCTGATCGACATGCTCACCCGCGCGCTCGACCAGGCCGGCGTTGCTACCGAGGTGCTCGGCTTCACCACCAACGCCTGGAACGGCGGCCGCGCCCGCGCCGACTGGCTCGCGCGCGGCCGCCCGCAACACCCCGGCCGGCTCAACGAGACCTGCCATATGGTGTTCAAGGACGCGCAACGCAGCTGGCGGCGCGCGCGCACCGACATCGCCGCCCTGCTCAAGGCCGACCTGTTCCGCGAAGGCGTGGACGGCGAGGCGGTGGAGTGGGCCTGCGCGCGCCTGCACGCCAGCGGCAAGGCCCGCCGCATCCTGGTGGTGGTGTCCGACGGCAGTCCCATGGATACCGCGACCGGGCAGGCCAATGACGCCTGCTACCTCGACAACCACCTGAAGGCCGTTGTGGCCCGGCACGAGGCGCTGCGGGATGTGGAAGTGCTGGGGCTGGGGGTAGGGCTGGACCTGAGCCCCTACTACCGGCACACGCTGCCGCTGGACCTGTCGCAGCCGGTGGATATGGCGATGCTGGATGAGGTGGCGGGGCTGGTGGGGGTGAGGCGGCGGTAGCGGCAAGACTGGCGTTCGGAAACGCTGGCGGCGTTCGCGTGACGCGTATACGGCCAGGAAATCGTACAGGCGAGAAGGCGCACCCGCCTGCCTGGCGCGGTATTCTTTCATCCGCTCCTCAGCGCCCGCTCACCCGCGCACCGTCTCCCTGGGCTGCCATGACACCGCGATATCCCCATCGATAAAAGTCTGGCAGGCCAGCCGGAATCCCGTCGCCAGCTCCTCCTCGGTCAGCAGTTTCTTTTCCTTCGGCTTGACCGCGTCCGTATGCTCGTGGCCCTTTTCGATGCGGCATTTGCAGGTGCCGCACAGGCCGCCGCCGCACTTGAAAGGGATGCCGCCCTGCTCGCGCAGCGACACGCGCAGCAGATTGCTGTTGACGGGCGCGCTGACCGTCTTGCCGTGGTTGGTGAGGAAGGTGATCTGGATCATGGCGAAGATTGACTGAAGGTCAGGCGTTAGTAGTCAGGAGCGCCTGCCATGGCGACCGGGGCGGGCACCAGGGCGATGTCCATGCTGCCGAAGCTGGCCAGGTCGCGCAGCGCGACGCGGGCGGCCTCCAGCGTGGCGTACTTGTCGAGGAACTTGGTCGACACCAGGTTGACGATGCCGGGCGGCGTTTCTTCCATCACCCGCACCTTGGTGTCGGCGGCCAGTTCCGCGATGACAAAGCGCGCGGTGCGCTTGCCATAGAAGACGTAGTCGTATGCCTCGACCGCGGTCATGCCCGCGGTGGGCTCGGTGCGGAACTGGCCGGGGCGGCTGGTGAGAAGGACGAACATGTCAGGCATCCGCGCCGGCCGTGGCCACGATGGCAGGTGCCTGGGCGGGCAGGTCGTCCTGGGCCAGTTCGATGTCATGCTCGATCCAGAGCTGGCAGGCCAGCCGGTAGCCCCGTTCGAGCCGCTCGCCGAGTTGCTTCTTCTCTTTCCAGTTGGGCGGCGGCAGGTGTTCGGCGCCGGTGATCACGCGGCAGGCGCATTTGGAGCACTTGCCCATGCCGCACTCGTAGCGCAGGTTGGGGTAGGGGAACTGGCGGATCCCGGCGCGGACGACCAGGTTGGTCTGGGGTTTGACCTCGTCGACGAAGGTCTGGCCCTGCTTGTGGAAAGTGACTGTCGGCATGGCGCGGTTCCTGCCGGGCTGGCCGCCCGGCCTCATGAATAGTCGAAAAAATCGGTGGGACCTGGCTGTCGCTTGCGGCCGCCTACGACCACAACACCATCGCGGCCACGGTGGAGCAGGCCAGCCCGATCAGCACTGGGATCAGCAGCGCGCGCACCGCGTCCAGCACCGGCACGCGGGCAAAGCCGGCCACCGCGATCAGCGACGACCACGCCACCAGCGTGCCGCCGCCGGTCCAGACCGCGCCCATCTGGCCCACCGCGGCCAGTGTGGCGGGGTCGAAGCCGACCACCGGGCCGAGCGCGCCGGCCAGCGTGCCGGTCAGCGGCAGGCCTGCGAAACCGGAGCCGTCGATGCCGGTGATCATGCCGACCAGCAGCACCCCGAAGGCGACCAGCACGTGGTTGTCCGGGATCATGTGCTGGTAGGCCTGGATCAGTTCGAACAGCAGGCTCGGCGCCTTGCCCGGCGGCAGGCCCAGGATCTGCGCGGCGGTTTCGCCGGCGCCGACGAAGAAAAAGCCCGCGATCGGCAGTACCGAGCCCATCGCCTTGAAGGCGAAGACAAAGCCGTCGGTGATGTGCTCCGGGCAGACGTCGAGCATGCGGCGCGGGCCTTCCGCGGCCAGCGTCGCCAGCATCATCAGCACCGCAGCGACGCCGCCGACCAGCGCGGCCGCATCGCCGCCCTTGAGGTCCTGCACGCCGGTACCCAGCTTGGGCAGCACCATGACGGCGACCACTGCGAGGAAAGCAATCGGCGTCACGATCGCGAAGCATTTCGACCACTTCACCCTGCGCCGGGCCACCATCGCCAGGCTTGCCTCGATATTGCTGTCGCTGGCCAGCGGCTCGGCGTGGGCGGTGCCCCTGGCAATCTCGGCCTTGTCGAAGGTGCCGGCGCCTTCCAGCGCCTCGGCGCTGCCGCCGGCGCGCGCCTGCCAGCGGTCGAGCAGGGTGCCGCAGGCGGGGACGATATGCTTGCGCATCGACAGATAGGCCAGGCACAGCGCAATCGTGCCGGTGATGATCGACAGCGCCAGCGCGCGATCGGCCACCACCGCGGCGCTCACCGCCGCGCCGGCCGCCTTGGCGCTGATGCCGGGCGCGACGCCGATCACGTAGTCCGATGACAGCGCCATGCCCTGGCCGGCGATGGCGATGGCCATCGCGCCTGCCAGCGGCGGCAGCCCCGCAGCGATGGCGGCCGGCAGCAGGATTGCCGAGACCAGCGGCACCGCGGGCGTGGGCCAGAAGAACAGCGAGATGACGTAAGTGATGCCCGCCAGGATAAAGAACGCCGAATGCCCGTTCTTCATCACTACGCGGAAGGGCTCAACCATGCGGATGTCAGAGCGCAGCGTCTTGAGCGCATTGAGCAGCGCCGTCATGAACGCGATCACAAGGAAGATATTGAACAGCTCCTTGGCGGCAACCAGGCTCGCGGAAAACACCCCGCCCAGCGCCGAAACCGGGCTGCCGGTAAGCGCGAACACGACCAGGGCGGTGCCGACGATCGACGGCACGACAACATTGGCGCGCAGGATCATCGTCAGCACGATGACTGCTACCCCTGACAGATAGATCCAGTGCGCGGCACCGATCACGACTTGTTGTGACATGAAGACTCCCTTGGGGCGGAGGGGTTGTGGGGGCCCGGATTCCCTGTCAGCTTCGGAATCCGGTGTCGGTATACTATATTCCGATGCAATCTCGCGACAACAGGTTTTTCATCCGGACTTACGCCTATACCAGGGTGGTGCAAGTTGCCCGAACGCCGCACATTTATTGGGCTTGCGGTGGTGCGAAGCGTCCTTTAAGTGGTGCAAAGGCGGATCGGCAGGTTTGCCCCACTGCGCTGTGACATGTAGACTGTATACCGTTGTGCGGGCGACTTGCAGGAGGCGTGCCCCCAAGAGGACGTCCGTCCGACGCGCTTGCTTCGCGCCTTCCAAGCCGCTTTTACGACCTGCCGCCATGACCTCTGCCTTGCCCGTCACCTTGCTTTCCCTGCTTCCAGCCGGACTCTCCATCCCCACATATCTATGGATGGGAGCACTAATCCTCGTGGGCGCCTGCCTGCAAGGCGTGGGCGGGATCGGCTTCGCGATGCTGTCGGCGCCGCTGGGCGCAATCTTCTTCCCCGACCTCGTGCCGGGACCGTTGCTGGCGATGGGCTGCTGTCTCTCTTTAATGGGCGCGCTGCGTGAGCGGGAGGCGATCGCGTGGCGCATCGCCGGCTTCGCCCTGATCGGGCGTGCGCTGGGCGGCGCGGCGGCGGTGCTGACGATGGCGTGGCTCGCGCCGGGCCCGCTGGGGGTGCTGTTCTCGGTGTCGATACTCGCCGCCGTGGCGCTGAGCCTGCTGGGCTGGCGCCTGCTGCCGACTTCGCGCAACGTGGCCATTGCCGGCACCCTGTCGGGCTTCATGGGCACGATCACCTCGGCCGGCGCGCCGCCGTTCGCGCTGGTCATGCAGCACATGGCGCCGGCGCCGATGCGCGCGACCATGGGCACCATCCTGTCCGGCGGCGCAGTGCTGTCGCTGGCCATGCTCACGCTGGCGGGGCGCTTCGGCCTGCCGCAACTGGTGCTTGCGGCGGCGCTTGCGCCGTTCCTGCTGGCCGGCTTCGCGCTCTCGAACCGCCTGCGTGGGCACGTCTCGCCCGGCGTCGTGCGCCGCCTGTTGTTGGGACTGTGCGCAGCCGGGGCGCTTGGCGTGCTCGGACGCACGGCGTTTGCCTGACGGTTCCTGCGCCCGGTGCCCGCGCCTCTTCCTGTCTTTCCCTGCCAATCCAATCAGCGGAATTCCCATGCAGCACATCACAGATGAGATGGTCGATGCCCACGTCAGCCCGGAGGATGCCCGGCAAATCATGGAAGCAGCGTTTTCCAGCTTCGGGCGCGGCGACGCCGCGATGCAGGAGCGCATCCGCACCGAGGCGGGCGGCGTCAAGCTGTCCACGCTGGGTGCGGTGATCCCGCAGCAGGGTGTGGCGGGCGCCAAGGTCTACACCACCATCAATGGCCAGTTCTCCTTTGTCATCCTGATCTTCTCGACTGACGACGGCCGGCCGCTCGCGTCGTTCGACGCCGGCGCCATCACGCGCCTGCGCACGGCCGCCTGTACCACGCTGGCGGCGCAGCGGCTGGCCCGGCCCGGCGCGCGCACGCTGGCGCTGTTCGGCACCGGCACGCAGGGTGTGCAGCACGCGCGCCAGCTCAGCGAGACGCTCGGGCTGGCGCGCATCCTGGTGTCCGATCCGCACGCCGATGCCGGCATGCCGGCGCGGCTGTCGGCGCTGTGCGGCATCCCGGTCACGCTGGCGGAGCCCGATGCTGCCGTGGCCGAGGCCGATATCGTCGTCACGGCGTCGCGCGCGACCACGCCGCTGTTCGCGGGCGCGTCGCTCCGGCCTGGCGCTTTCGTCGCCGCCATCGGCTCCAGCCTGCCGCATACGCGTGAGCTGGACGACACCGCGCTGCGCCGCGCCGCCGCCGTGGTGGTCGAGTGGCGCCCGCAGTCCGTGCGCGAGGCGGGCGACATCGTGCTGGCCGATCCGCAGGCCCTTCCGCGCGAGAAGATCGTCGAACTGGGCGACGTGGTCCTGGGCAAGGTGTCGCCGCGCCGGCGGGACGACGACATCGTGATCTACAAGTCAGTCGGCGTGGGACTGGAGGACGTGGCGCTGGCGGGCTTCGCCTGGTCCCGCATCGCTGGCGTGGCGGAGCGTCGCGCCGCCTGATCCACATCGCCCGCCGACTGCCGGGTAAACACTTACGTGATTAGTCAACAGAGCCCTTGTCGTCGCTGACTGACTGTATATAGTATACAACCATGCAGGGCTGATCGATTTACGAAGCGACCCCGGCATCCAACCCACTCAATCGCCCCACATCGCCAACCAGGAGCCTCCCGCCATGGCCGAACTGATGAACCGCGAAGCATTCCGTGCCGCCCTCGAAGAAGCCATCAAAGGCAAGAGCGCCAACAAGGCGCCGTTCAGCGTGGCCTGGGCCAGCGGCAAGCTGACCCGCGCCCATCTCGCACGCTGGGCCGAGAACCACTATCACTACGTCGGCCCGTTCGCGGATTACCTGGGCTACATCTACGCCCGCACCCCGGACCGCTATACCGAAGCCAAGGATTTCCTGCTCGCCAATATGTATGAGGAAGAGATCGGCGGCGACCGCCATACCGACCTGCTGATCCGCTTCGCCGAAGCCTGCGGCACCACCCGCGAGCGCGTGATCGACCCGGACAATATGTCGCCCACCACCCGTGGCCTGCAGAGCTGGTGCTATGCCGTGGCCATGCGTGAAGACCCCATCGTCGCGGTGGCCGGGCTGGTGGTCGGGCTGGAGTCGCAGGTGCCGTCGATCTACCGCAAGCAGACCCCGACGCTGCGCGACAAGTACCAGTTCACCGACGAGGAAGTCGAATTCTTCGACCTGCATATCGTCTCCGACGAGATCCACGGCGAGCGCGGCTACCAGATCGTGCTGGAGCACGCCAACACCCCGGAGCTGCAGCAGCGCTGCCTGAAGATCTGCGAGATCGGCGCGCAGATGCGGCTGCTGTACACGACAGCGCTCTATCACGACTACGTCGAGAAAGAGCTGCCGCTGCCCGAACTCGACATGGCCGCCTGAGCGCCGCAGCGCAACCGGATCGACGATGACTGTATTCCTCAACCATATCGACGGCGAATGGACGGCCTGCCAGTCGGGCCGCACCTTCGACAACGTCAACCCGGCCGACACCGCCGATATCGTGGGCCGCTTCCAGGCGTCTGCCGCGGTAGACGCGCAGGCGGCCGTCGCCGCGGCGGCGGCAGCGTTCGCCAGCTGGAAAAAGACCCCGGTCGGCAAGCGCGCCGCCATCCTCAACCGTGCCGCAGACCATCTCGAGGCCAACGCCGACAGCATTGCCGCCGAACTGACCCGCGAGGAAGGCAAGGCGCTGGCGCTGGCCCGCGATGAAGTTCTGCGCTCGGCCCAGACGCTGCGTTTCTACGCGGTGGAAGGGCAGACCTTCACCGGCGAGGTGTACCCGAACGACGACCCCGACCAGCTCGTCTATAGCCAGCGCGAGCCGCTGGGCGTCGTGACGGTGATCGCGCCGTGGAATTTCCCGGTATCGATCCCGGCCCGCAAGATCGCCCCCGCGCTGGTGACCGGCAACACGGTGGTGTTCAAGCCGTCGTCCGAGGCACCGCTGTCGGGCTATCGGCTGGCCGAGGCGCTGGTCAAGGCCGGCCTGCCCAAGGGCGTGCTGAATTTCATCACCGGCAGCGCCGCGGAAATCGGCGCGGCCATCACCGAGGCGCCGGCCGTGCGGGCGATCTCGTTCACCGGCTCGTCGCGCGCCGGCGAGCAGATCCACCGCGCCGTGCCGCTGACCACGCGCACGCAGATGGAGCTGGGCGGCAAGAACCCGCTGATCGTGATGGAAGACGCCGACCTCGATCGCGCCGTCGACCTGACCATCAAGGGCGGCTTCTCGCTGTCGGGCCAGGCGTGCACCGGGACCAGCCGCGTGCTGGTGGCTGAGTCGGTCAAGGCAGCGTACACCGAACGCCTGCTGGCAAAGGTCGCCACGCTCAAGGTCGGCAGCGGCATGACCGCCGGCATGGACCTGGGGCCGCTGGCGTCGCACAAGCAACTGGAAACGGTGCTGCGCTATATCGATATCGGCAAGTCCGAGGCGACGCTGCTGTGTGGCGGCGCGCGCCTTGCCGGCGGCGACTTCGACAAGGGCTACTACGTGGCGCCGACGGTGTTCACCGACGTGACGCAGCAGATGCGGATCGCGCGCGAGGAGATCTTCGGCCCGGTGATCGCCATCCTGGGCTTCACCGACTACGCCGACGCCATCGCCAAGGCGAACGACACCGAATACGGTCTGGCGGCGGCCATCGTCACCAGCAACCCGCGCTACATCCACCACTTCGCCGCGGACATCGAGGCGGGCACGGTCAAGGTCAACCGCACCACCACCGGCAACCTGGTTAACGCGCCATTCGGCGGCGTGAAGCGCTCGAGCACCTCGACCTTCCGAGAGTCGGGCCGCACCGGGCTGGAGTTCTATACGCAGGTCAAGACGGTCTACCGCGGCGCTTGAGCCCGGACCATGCAAGGAGTCACAGAGACATGAAAAAAGCCATCAAGCTGGAACTGCGCGAAGCGCGCCATATGGTTGCCGCCGCGATCCGGCGCTCGGAGGAAATCGGCGTGCTGGAATCGATCTGCGTGGTCGACGAGGGCGGTTATCCGCTCGCGCTCGAGCGCATGGACGGCGCCCGCATCACCGGGCCGCAGATCGCATGGAACAAGGCCTTCACGGCCGCGGGCCACAAGCGCTCCACGCACCTGTTCACCACGCCGCCCAACGGGCCGGCACTGCCGGGCAACGAGGCGTTCGGCATCCAGTGGAGCTTCGAGGGCAAGTTCGCCGCGTTCGTGGGCGGCTTCCCGATCGTGGTCAACGATGAGGTGATCGGCGGCATCGGCCTGTCGGGCGGCAACGGCGAGCAGGACACGCAGGCCGGGCTGGCCGCGCTGCAGGCGCTGGCCGAGCTGCTGGCGCCGCAGGACCTCAAGGTGCTGGTGCAGGCCGATATCAAGAAGTAGGGGGCGCCATGTCGTACCGCATCCAGATCGCCGAAACGCAGCAGGTCTTTTTTGTCGAACGCGGTGAGACCCTGCTGCAGGCTGCCGGGCGCGCCAGCATCGCCTTGCCCCACGACTGCCAGCTGGGTGGCTGCGGCACCTGCCGCATCCGGCTGCTTGACGGGCAGGTGCGGTATGACGAGGAACCGTTCGGCCTCGCACCGGACGAGGCCGCCGCCGGCTTTGCGCTGGCCTGCCAGGCGCAGCCGCTGGGCGACCTGGTCATCAGCACCGCGCGCGAAGACGAGGCGTGCGCCGAGCCGGCGCGTTATCGGGCGCTAGTGCAGGCGGTGCGGCCGTTGTCGGCTGACGTATTGCATATCGAACTGGAGGTGCCGGACACGGGCGCGCTCGACTACCGCCCAGGCCAGTACCTGAAACTGCTGAGCGAGGACGGGCGCGCGCGCAGCTTCTCGATGGCCTCGGTGCCGCGCGACGGACGCGTCGACCTGCATGTGCGGCGCATCCCGGGCGGCGCCTTCAGCGACGGCATCCTGCCGCAAATGAAAGCGGGCGACGCCGTTGACGTTGAACTGCCGCTCGGCAGCTTCTTCTACCGCGCCAGGGATTACCGGCCACTGCTGATGGTGGCCACCGGCACCGGGCTGGCGCCGATCAAGGCCATCCTCGAATCGCTGATGGACGATCCCGACTGCCCGCCGGTGTCGCTCTACTGGGGCATGCGGAAGCCGGAAGACCTGTACCTGCACACCGATATCCCCGCCTGGGGCGAACGGCTGTATGACTTCCAGTACGTACCGGTACTGTCCCGTGCCGGCGCAGGATGGCAAGGCCGGCGCGGTTACGTGCACGATGCGGCGCTGACTGACCTGGGTGACCTGAGCGAGCACGCCATCTATTTGTGCGGTTCTCCCAATATGATCCGAGACGCGCGCGCCGCTTTCCTGGCGAGCGGTGCCAGTACGGATCACATTTATGCGGACAGCTTCACCTTCCAGCATTGTTAAGACATGGCGGTATACAGGGAACGGCTGGTATACAATGACGCCAGCCTTTCCGCTTACGCCTTTGCCGACCCATGTCTCTCACTCCATCTCCTGCCGCGCCCACCGAGCCGCTGAGCCTCGGTGCCAGCCACTCGCCGCTGTTCGCCCTTGTCACCGACAAGCTGCGTGAAGGCATCCTGAACGGGAAGTACGCGCCAGGCGAACGGCTGGTGGAAAACAAGCTGTCGGCCGAACTGGGCGTGTCGCGCATCCCGGTGCGCGAGGCACTGCGCGCGCTGGCCAGCGAAGGCCTGGTGGTGATCGAGCCGCGCCGCGGCGCAACCGTGGCCAGCCTGTCGCCAGTGATCGCGCGCGAGATGGTGGAGGTGCGCGCGACGCTGGAAGGGCTCAACGCCAAGCTCGCCGCGCAGCGCCGCGACCCGGCGCTGGTTGCTGAGCTGGAGACCGTGCTGGGCCAGGGCATGGATGCCGCCGCGCAGGGCCGCGCGGATGAGCTGCTCGCCCTCAATACCCGCTTCCATGAGGTGCTCGGCACCATAGCCGCCAACAGCGTGCTGCAGGAAATGATGCGTTCGCTGCGCGAGCGCACCGCGGTGCTGTTCGGCCCGGCCAACGTGGTTCGCGCCCGCCAGAACTGGGATGAACACGCCCAGATCCTGCAGGCAGTCATCGCCGGGGATGCCGACCTTGCCGCCTTGCTGGCCGCGCGCCATGTCTACAGTGCCGCCAAGGCGGCAGACTTGCCGGTGGACGGGCAGGGCAGGGCAGAGGCGGCCTGAGGGCGTCGGGCCCCGGCTTTTTTCCTCTCCCGTTTCCAGCGTTTCGTTGCATGCCCGGCAACTGGGCATTGCATGCGCCGCCATGGCGCATTGCACCAATTTAGGTATACTGTAGGCATTCCAGATCAATAGGGATTTACCATGCAGTCGCCTGAGCAACGCTATCTCTCGCAATCCGTCGGCCAGCAACTGTTGCACCACTTTGCCGCGCGCAATGCCGTCCGCCATGCCACGCCGCTGCTGCCGCTGCGCCTGCGCGATATCGGCCGCTTCTTCCTGGCGCTGGGCGGCCGCGCCCCACGCCGTGGCCATTGCTGATCCAGCCTGACTGACCCGGCGGCGTCAGCACGCCGCCGCTGCCTCCTGGCAGGCGTTCTGCCTGCCGATCCTTCCCCTTCCCACCCTTTTCACCGCTGGCGTGCTTCAGCGCGCTCGCGTGTGACACTTTCGCTTGCGCTCCGTTCAATACGGAATATAGTATACCAACGCATTCGCAGTACTTCCCGAAGCCTGTCCTATACGCCCCCACCGCGCCGCTGCCGGCTCGGATTATGACAAGGAGTCGATGTGAACCTGTCCGACCGGGCTCCCGGCCGTTTTCCGCCGTTGTGGGAGGTGGCACAGCGGCTCGCCGCCGGCGAAGTCTCCGCGGTAGAACTGGTGGATGGCTGCGAAGCCGCGTGGCACGACTGGCACGGCATCATCAATGCGCTGGTGCTGTCAGATTTCGATGCCGCCCGCTCCGCGGCGCTGGAAAGCGACCGGCGGCGCCGGGCCGGGCAAGCGCGCGGCGTGCTCGATGGCGTGCCGTTCTCGGTCAAGGAATCGTTCGACGTCGCCGGCTGGCCGACCACTTGCGGCAATCCGGCCATGCAGGGCCATGCGGCCAAGCGCGACGCCGTAGTAGTGCAGCGCCTGCGCGATGCCGGCGCCGTCCTGCTCGGCAAGACCAACATCCCGCTCGGCCTGCGTGACTGGCAAAGCTACAACGCCATCTACGGCACCACCCGCAATCCGCACGATCCGTCGCGCACGCCGGGCGGCTCGTCCGGCGGCAGCGCGGCGGCGGTGTGCGCCGGCCTGTCGTATTTCGATGTGGGCTCCGATATCGGCTCCTCGCTGCGCAATCCGGCCCACTACTGCGGCATCTTCTCGCTCAAGCCCAGCCATGGCCTGGTGCCGCTGGCAGGACACGGGGTGGGTCCGGCGCGCTTCGGCGAACAGGACATCAATGTCGCCGGCCCCTTGGCCCGCAGCGCGCGCGACCTGGAGCCGGTGTTGCGCGCCATCGCCGGCCCGCACGGCGACGAGGCGCTGTCCTATCGCCTTGATTTGCCAGAGTGTCCGCACCGAAGTCTGGCCGACTTCCGCGTCGCGGTGTTGCCCACCCATGCGCAGGCTGAAGCCGACGGCGAGGTCGCCGCGCAGATCGAAAAACTGGGCGACTGGCTGGCCGGGCAGGGCGCGCGCGTGGACTGGCATGTGCGGCCGGATTTCGATGCGGCCGAACTGTGGCACGTCTACGTGACGCTGCTGCGCGCGACCACCGCGGTGCACATGGACGATGCGGCCTATGCCGATGCGTTGAACCGCACCGCCACAGCCGCCGCGGACGACCATGCCTACGCCACCCTCCAGTACACCGGCGCGACCCTGAGCCATCGCGACTGGCTGCGGCTGCAGGTGGTCCGCGAACGCTTTGCCACCGCGTGGCGGCGCTTCTTCTCCACCTATGACGTGCTGCTGTGCCCGGCCGCAGCCACCACGGCCTTCGCGCTGGACGAGGCCGGCGAGCCCTGGCAGCGCAGCCTCACCGTCAACGGCCGCGCGCAGCCGATGACCACGCAATTGTTCTGGGCCGGCCATTCCGGGCTGTGCGGGCTGCCTTCGGCGGTCGCGCCAATCGGGCCGGGCACCAGTGGCCTGCCGGTCGGCGTGCAGATCGTCGCCGGCCGCTACCGGGATCTCACCGCGCTGCGCTTTGCCAGCCTGCTGGAAGACGCGGGCCACGCTTTCCGGCCGCCGCCGCGGCCGTCTGTTTTGCCGGCGGATCACAACAACTAAGCCACCAAACTACACACACCACAGGGAGGGATCATGTTCGACTGGTTCCGTGATTTGTCGCGCATGGAGCGCAAGGGCTTCTATGGCGCGTTCCTTGGGCATGCGGTCGATGTCTTCGACTTCATGATCTATTCGTTCCTTATCTCCACGCTGCTCGGGCAATGGGGCATGAGCAAGTCGACAGCGGGCGCCATCGTCACCTGGACGCTGGTGTCGTCGCTGGTTGGTGCGATCGGGGCCGGCATCCTGGCCGACCGCTACGGGCGCGTGCGGGTGCTGCGCTGGACCATCGTGGTGTTCGCGGGGGCCTGCTTCCTGTGCGGGCTGGCGCAGTCGCCGGAGCAGCTGATGCTGTTCCGCATGATCCAGGGCCTGGGGTTTGGCGGAGAGTCGTCGCTGTGCATGGTGCTGGTGACGGAGATGATCCGCAATCCGGCCCATCGCGGCAAATACTCGGGCTTTACCGCCAGCAGCTATTCCTTCGGCTGGGGCGCGGCCGCCATCGTGTACGCGATCACCTTCAGCGTGCTGCCGGCGGAGACGGCGTGGCGGGTCTGCTTCTTCCTCGGCATCCTGCCGGCGCTGGTGGTGGTGTACCTGCGCCGCAACCTGGAAGAGCCGGAAATCTTCCTGAAGAGCCGGGCCGCCGGCCGGCAGGGGACGGCGCTGGCAGGCCTGGGCCGGCTGTTCCGTGGGCCGCTGCTGTCCAAGACCTTGCTGTGCAGCCTGCTCTCCGGCGGGATGCTGGGCGCGTACTACGCCATCGCCACGTGGTTGCCGACCTTCCTCAAGACCGAGCGCGGCCTGTCGGTGTTCGGCACCAGCTCCTACCTGGCGGTCACCATCATCGGCTCACTGATCGGCTACGTGGCGGGCGCCTACGCCACCGACCGCTGGGGCCGGCGGCTGACCTACATCGCCTTCGCGGTCGGGGCGTTCGTGGCCGCGCTGGTCTATATGGTGATCCCGGTGTCGAATACGTCGATGCTGTTCCTTGGCTTCCCGCTCGGCATCCTGATGCAGGGCGTGTTCGCGGGAATCGGCGCGACCATCTCGGAGTCTTATCCCAACGATATCCGGGCAACGGGGTATGGCGTTTCGTATAACGCCGGCCGGGTCATCGGCTCGCTGTTCCCACTCTCGGTAGGGTGGCTGAGTACGGGGCACACCTCGCTGCCGAGCGCGATCGCCATCGTGGCGGGAGTCGGCTACGCGATGGTAGTGGTCGCCGCGGTGCTGCTGCCCGAGACTACCGGCATGGACCTGGGGCAGGCGGGCGGCGGCGGGGAGAAGGAAGAGACCGCGCCGCTGGCGCAGCCCGCAGGCTCAATCGCCTGAGGCCGGTCCCGGCTCTAAGGGCGCGCGCGCCCTTAGAGCACCCACGCCGAAATCGCCGGCAGCATCAGGCTGGCCCCGATCCCGATCAACACCCCGAACGCCACCCTGCGCGTCGTGGCCGGCGAGAACGGCGGCGGAAAGCGCCGGCCCAGCAGCGTGGCGATCACCACCACCGGCACGGCGATGGCGGCCTGCACGCACACGGCGGCATCGAGCTGCCCCTGCCAGGCCGAGAACAGCGTGCGCACGGTGGAGGTCACGGTAAAGACCAGGATCAGCGCGCAACGGATTTCTACCGGCTTCATTGGCTGCCGGTAGAACTGGAAAATCAGCGGCGGGCCGGAGACGCCGAACATGCCGCTCAGCAGTCCGCCGAAAACACCGCTGACAAAGAAGGTGCCGTCGCCGGAGCGTTGCGCCAGCGGCGCGGGCTTGAGCGCGGCGCTGAGGCCGCCATACAGGATCACGGCGCCCAGCAGCAGCTGCAGCAGGGTGGCTGCGCTGGAACTCAGGTACTCCAGCACCAGCACGCCGACCACTACCGACGGCAGGATGCCGATGGCCGCCGCGGCGACGGCGCGCCAGTCGATATGCTGCAGCTTGCCTGGCAGGGCGCAGGCGCTGTTGGCCAGCGTGACCAGGCTCACCACCGCGGCCACGGTGGCCACGGGTGCCAGCCCCAGCCCGCTGGTGACGCCCATCACGATCATGCCAAGGCCAAAGCCGGTCACCGTCTGGAAATAGGTGCCGGCGCCGAGCAGGGCCTGCAGGCCCAGCAGCGGCAACAACAGTTCTGCCTTCATGCCGCCGCCTGCTCGCCCTTGCCGGCCTGTTCCGCGGTGGCTTGCGCCTGGACCGCGGTGACGGCGATGACATGGAACACATCGTCGGCGCTGCAGCCGCGCGAGAGGTCGTTGGCCGGCTTGTTCAGCCCCTGCAGCATCGGCCCGATGGCCTTGGCGCCACCGACGCGCTCGGCCAGCTTGTAGCCGATATTGCCGGCCTCCAGGCTGGGGAACACCAGCACGTTGGCGTGGCCGTTCACCTGCGAATGCGCGACCTTGCGCGCGGCGATCTCGGCGACGATGGCGGCATCGAGCTGCACGTCGCCATCGATGGCCAGGCCCGGGCGTTGCGCGCGCACGCGCTCGGTGGCGGACACCACCTTGTCCACCGCCGCATGGCTGGCGCTGCCGCTGGTCGAGAACGACAGCATGGCCACGCGTGGCTCTTCCATCAGCAACGTGCGTGCGCTGTCGGCCGCGGCCATGGCGATATCGGCAAGCGCATCGGCATCCGGATCCACCACCAGCCCGCAGTCGGAGAAGATCAGCCCGCCCTTGAGCGTGTGGAAAGGCTCGCACAGCATCATCAGGAAGAAGCTCGACACCAGCCGGAAGCCGGGTGCCAGCCCGACCAGCTGGATCGCGTTGCGCACCACGTCGGCGGTGGTATGGTCGGCGCCCGCCACCGAGCCGTCGGCGTGGCCGAGGCGCACCATCAGGTTTGCGAAGCACAGCGGATCGAGTACGGCGCGCTTGGCTTCATCGAGCGTCATGCCCTTCTTCTGGCGCAGCGCAAAGAGTTGCTGCGCGAACGACGGCGCGAGCGCCGAGGTCGATGGATCGACCAGCGTCATGCCGTCCAGCCCGATACCGTGGATGGCCGCGGCGGCGTTGATCTGGCGCGTGTTGCCGACCAGCACGATGCGCGCGACGCCTTCCTGCGTGGCGCGCTGCGCGGCCTGCAGGATGCGCGGGTCTTCCGCCTCGCACAGCACGATGCGGCGGGGCGCGGCGCGGGCGCGGTCGATGATGCGGAGGATGGCTTTCATGGTTGGATGGCTTCAGAAACGGAAAAAAGGGCCGGAGCCCTTGTCATGCTTGCGGTGTGCTCCCCTCTCCCGCGTGCGGGAGAGGGGCAGGGGGTGAGGGCAGGCGGTGGCATGCCACCAGGCGGAACTTCGTGGAGATCCCCGCCCTCACCCCAACCCTCTCCCGCAAGCGGGAGAGGGAGCAAACCGATCGCAAGCGGGGCGCCTGTACAGGCTCAGACTCAGACGTAGTCCTTGTACTTGTCTAGGTAACGCACCGGCTTGGCCAGCGCATCGCGGCGGAACGGGTCGCCCAGCTCACGCGTGCACATGATCTCGATGATCGTGGTCTTGCCATGATTCATCTGCAGGTCGATGGCGCGCTTGAGTGCCGGGCCCACGTCTTCCAGCCGATCCACCACGATGCCTTCGGCACCCATCGCCTTGGCGATGTCGGCAAAGCTCTGGTTGTCCAGCTCGCCCGCCACAAAGCGGCGGTTGTAGAAGTCCACCTGGTTCTTCTTCTCCGCGCCCCACTGGCGGTTGTGGAACACCACCGCGGTCACCGGGATGTTGTGGCGCACGCAGGTCATGGTTTCCATCAGGCTCATGCCCCAGGCGCCGTCACCGGCGTACGACACGGCCGGGCGGTGCGGTGCCGCCACCTTGGCGCCGATGATGGTCGGGAAGGCGTAGCCGCAGTTGCCCCAGCTCATCGCCGCGAAGAAGCTGCGCGGCTTCTCGAAGCGCAGGTAGCTGTTGGCCACCGAGTTGATGTTGCCGATGTCGGTGGACACCATCACGTCTTCCGGCATGGCCTTTTCCAGCTCGCGCAGGACCTGGCGCGGATGCAGGTACTGGCCGCCGGTGGGCGTGCGCTCCTGCTTCTGCTCTTCGATCATGTCCAGGCTGTACGGGTCGCGCTCGTGGGTCCAGTCGTCCAGCTCCTTCTCCCACGCGGCTTTCTCGCTGGCGATATCGGTGGCGCGGGCGTCGCGGGTGGCGTCGCAGGCCAGCGTGCGGCCGGCCAGGCGCTGGCTCAGCGCGACCGCGGCGGCCTTGGCGTCGCCGCAGATGCCCACCGAGATCTTCTTCACCAGGCCCAGCATCTTGTGGTCGGCGTCGATCTGGATGATCTTGGCGTTCTTGGGCCAGTAGTCCATGCCGTGCTGCGGCAGCGTGCCGAACGGTCCCAGGCGCGAGCCCAGCGCGATCACCACGTCGGCGCGCGAGATCAGCTTCATCGCCGCCTTCGAGCCCTGGTAGCCCAGCGGGCCGCACCACAGCGGATGGCTGGCGGGGAACGAGTCATTGTGCAGGTAGCTGTTGACCACCGGCGCGCCCAGGCGCTCGGCCAGGGCCTTGCACTCTTCGATCGCATCGGCCATCACCACGCCGCCGCCCGAGATGATCACCGGGAACCTGGCGTTGGCCAGCAACTCGGCCGCTTCGTTCAGGCTCTGCTCGCCGCCGGGGCCGCGGTCGAGGCGGCGCGGCTGCGGGATCTCGACGTTGACCTTGCCGTAGAAGTGGTCACGCGGGATGTTCAGCTGGGTCGGGCCCATTTCCGCGGTGGCGCGGTCGAAGCAGCGGGCGGTGAACTCGGCCATGCGCGCCGGGTTGGTGACATGGCCCTGGTACTTGGTGAACTCCTGGAACATCGGCAACTGGTTGGCTTCCTGGAAGCCGCCCAGGCCGATGCCCATGGTGCCGGCCTCGGGCGTGACGATCACCACCGGGCTGTGGGCCCAGTAGGCAGCGGCGATCGAGGTCACGCAGTTGGAGATGCCGGGGCCGTTCTGGCCGATCACCACGCCGTGGCGGCCCGACACGCGGGCGTAGCCGTCGGCCATGTGGCCGGCGCCTTGTTCGTGCACCACCGGGATCAGGCGGATGCCCGCCGGCGCGAAGATGTCCATCGCATCCATGAAGGCCGAGCCCATGATGCCGAACATGTCGGTCACGCCATTGGCGGCCAGCGTTTCAACGAAGGCTTCCGACGGGGTCATGGTCTGCGGGCCGGCCGGGACCTGGCTCTCCTTCGCGGCGGCCGAGCCACCGGAAACGGCGGGATTCGAGGTGGTATCGAGGTCGCGCATGGCGTTGTCTCCTGATGAGGGTCTTATAAAGTGGAACAAGACGTTCCGGAAAATTGCTTGTTGGGGGAAATGTAGGCGGAAGACTCCGATTGGTCAATAGGAAGTTTTGATTTATGGAATGAAACGAATGAAAAAATGAGACAAAAATCCGATTGAGGTGTCGTAGGCGCCATTTATAGGACGTTGATACGCGCTGCGAGGAGGGGGAAATCGGGATGCGCCCGGGGCGGGCAGGCAAGCAGGTCGCCGGTGAGAGAGATCACCGGCGCTGGCGAATATGAGGGGAAGTGTGAAGAGCCCGCCGCCTCAGGGGGCGGCGAGGAAGTGCGAGCTGGTGCGCTCAGCAGGGAGCGGTTTGACTGGGCTGCATGCTGGTAAAGGGGGCCGTGTCAGCGCACCGACAGCGCTTCCAGCACTGGCAGGTTGCCTTCGCCGAAGCCCTGATGCCCGTCGCGCTGGACGATCTCGAAAAAGAACTCGCCCGCCTCGCGCCTCACGAACGCCTGCAGGAAGCGCTCCTGCGTGCGATCGGCACGGATGGCGCCGTCGGCCAGGATGCCGTAGCGCTGCAGGGCGGCCAGGTCCAGGCCATGGCCGGGCAGGCGCGTGTCGACGGAATCGTAGTAGGCCGCCGGCGGCTGCACAAACTGCACGCCGTTGCCCTCCAGCGCAGCAGTGCTGGCGAGTATGTCGGCGCTGGCCAGCGCAATATGCTGGATGCCCTCGCCGTGCTGGTCCGACAGGTAGTGGCGCATCTGGTCATGGCGCGTCGTTCCCTTCTCGTACAGCGGAATGCGAATGCGCCCGCGCGGCGACACCAGCGCGTGCGCCCCGCTGGCTGGCTGGAGCTCGCGGAAGCCCAGCACCTTGCGGTAGAAGTCCAGCCATTCCTCGAGATGGCCTTGCTCCACGGCCTGGGTCAGGTGGTCGACGCGCAGCAGCCCCGCGTCCGGCGCATTGTCGGGCTGCGGCAACGGGCGAAAATCGACGTCGTAGATCGAGATATCGCCCACGTCGCCTGGCCGGCCTTCCTTGCCGCGCCAGCGGTCGATGAAGTAGAGGATCGACTGGCCGATGCCCTGGATGGCGGGGATATTGAGCTCCATCGGCCCCACGGTGCCGCCCTCGAAGGGCCATGCGCCAGCTTCCAGCGCGCGGGCAAAGGCGGCCGCGGCATCGTTCACGCGGATGCCGATGGCGCAGATCGACAGGCCGTACTCGCTGGCATAGCGCGTCGCGAACGAATCCGGCTCGGCATCGACGATGAAATTCATCTCGCCCTGCCGGTACAGCTTCACGGCCTTGTGGCGGTGACGGGCGATGGCGGCGAAGCCGAACCGTTCAAGGGTGCGACCCAGCGCGGCCGGGTCGGGCGAGGCAAATTCGATGAACTCGTAGCCCTGGATCCCGAGCGGGTTGTCCCACGTCTGGAAATCGTCGGCGCGCGGGGAAGAGACGTCTGCGGCGCTCATTGTCGTTGCTCCTGTTGGGTGGCGATGGGGGGCGGTGCCGGGCCATTGCGGCGACGATCGGATCATAGCAACGCGCCCCCGCCGGGCCGCGTTTGGACGGCGCGTCGCAGCACCTCGTAGAAACCCGAACTGCGCGCCTTGATCGCGCATACACGTTCACTGATCGCGCAATATGGCGTAAAGGGCGCTTGGCTGGCGGGCGGCAGGCCACTAATCTCCGGTCATCGAAACGCACCCGGGCCGGCCGCCAGGCTCACCAACACCATGATCAACGGCAAGACCACACTTATCCCGCACCTTGGCTATCCCACGGAGTCGTTCAAGGCGCCGATGATCTACAACCCCTGGTTCGCGCAGCAGGGCATCGACGCGGTGGTGGTGCCGATGGGCGTCAAGCCCGACGACTATGCCGAAGTGTTCCGCTCCCTGTTCCGGCTGACCAATATCCGCGGCGCGCTCGTGACCATGCCGCACAAGGTCGCCACGCTGGAACTGGTGGACGAGCTCACGCCGGCCGCCCGCATCGCCGGTGCGTGCAACGCCGTGCTGCGGCGCGACGACGGCACGCTGGTCGGCGACCAGTTCGATGGCGCCGGCTTTGTGCGCGGCATCGTGCGCAAGGGCTGCCGGCCGGAAGGCGCGCGCGCCATCGTCTCCGGCAGCGGCGGCGTGGGCAGCGCGATCGCCGCCTCGCTGGCGCAAGCCGGCGTGGCGGAACTGGCGCTGTTCGATGCCCGCGAAGGCGCCGCGCGTGCGCTGGCCCGCCGCCTGGCCGAGCATTACCCGGCGTTGCGCGTGAGCACCGGATCGGACGATCCGCAAGGCTTCGACGTGGTGGTCAACGCGACCCCGCTCGGCATGCACGCAGGCGACCCGCTGCCGTTCGACGTCGCGCGCATCGCCCCCGGCGCGATGGTCGGCGAGGTGGTGATGAAGCACGAATACACCCCCTTCCTTGAAGCCGCACTGGCCCGCGGCTGCAAGGTCCAGGTGGGCACCGACATGCTGTTCGAGATGATTCCGGCCTACCTGGAGTTCTTTGGTTACGGCACGGCCACACCTGAAGCGCTGCGCGCGGTTGCGCAGATCCGGTATTGAGGGCAGGGCGCGTGCCCTGGCCGACAGCCGAGCGGATGCCATCCCATAAAGGCACGCCGGCAAGCATTTCCAATCTAACGGTGGAGACAGACAAGATGACCACGACTCACAAGGAGCTGCCGGCTGCTGCGGCACCCGGCAACTCGCTCGGCGACAAGATCCGCGCCGCCTTTGCCTTCGGCAAGGTGCGCTGGGGCATGCTGGCGCTGGTGTTCTTTGCAACCACGCTGAACTACATCGACCGCGCTGCCCTTGGCGTGCTGCAGCCGGTGCTGGCCAAGGCCATGTCCTGGACCGCGCAAGACTACGCCAATATCAACTTCTGGTTCCAGGTGGGCTACGCCATCGGCTTTGCGCTGCAGGGGCGGTTCATCGACATGGTCGGTGTCAAGCGCGCGTTTGCGCTGGCGGTGCTGTTGTGGAGCATCGCGTGTGGTGCCCATGCCTTTGCGGCGTCCGCGGTCGGCTTCATGATCTGCCGCTTCTTCCTTGGCTTGTCGGAGGCGGCCAACTATCCCGCCTGCGTCAAGACCACGCGCATCTGGTTTCCGGCGAGCGAGCGCGCCATCGCCACCGGCATCTTCAATGCCGGCACCAATGTCGGCGCCATGCTTACGCCGATCATGCTGCCGCTGATCCTGCAGGCCTGGGGCTGGCAGGCCGCCTTTATTGCCATCGCCTCGCTGGGTGCGATCTGGCTGGCGTTCTGGTATGCCCGCTACCACAACCCGGAACAGCACCCGACCGTCAGCGCCACCGAACTGGCCCACATCACGCAAGACGTCGAACCGCCTCCGCACCGCATCCGCTATTCGCAAATCCTGCGCATGCGCGGCACCTGGGCCTTTGCCCTGGCCTACGCCATCACCGCGCCGGTGTTCTGGTTCTACCTGTACTGGCTGCCGCCGTTCCTGAACCAGCAGTACCAGCTCGGCATCAGCGTCACGCAGATGGGCCTGCCGCTGATTGTGATCTACCTCGCGGCCGATGTGGGCAGCGTGGGCGGCGGTGCGCTGTCGTCGTGGCTGATCAGCCGCGGCATGCCGGCGGTGCGTGCGCGCCTGCTGTCGATGCTGATCTTCGCTGCATGCATCACCTCGGTGGTGATGGCCGCCGGCGCCAGCAGCCTGTGGATGGCCGTGGCCGCGATCTCGGTCGCGATCGGTGCGCACCAGGCGTGGACGGCGAACATCTGGAGCATGGTGATGGACTACACGCCCAAGCATGTGGTCAGCTCGGTGTTCGGCTTCGGCGGGATGATTGGCGCCATCGGCGGCATGTTCATGACGCAGCTGGTCGGCTACGTACTGACATCGACGCACAACAACTATGCGGTGCTGTTCACGATGATCCCCTGCGCCTACTTCATCGCGCTTACCTGGCTGTTCTTCCTCGCCCCGCGCAAGGTGCCGGAAGTCGCCTGACGCCTTTCGACGTTGCCTGACCCGGCGGGGCGTTCGCCCCGCCGCCAATAAAACACAGAGACAAAGCTCCAATGCAAAAACGAATGATTGCGCTGCTCGCGCTGGGCGCGGGCAGTCTGCCAGCGCTCGCCCAGACTTCCGGTGGCGTCACGCTCTACGGGCTGCTGGATACGACTATCCGCTACAGCACCCATGAAGACGCGGCCGGCCACGGCCGCACGCAGATGACCGATGGCGTGCTCACCGGCAGCCGCTGGGGCCTGCGCGGCACCGAGGATATCGGCGGCGGCAACAAGGCCTGGTTCATTTTGGAGTCGGGCTTCGCGCCCGACACCGGCACCAGCCAGCAGGGCGGGCGGCTGTTCGGGCGCACCGCGGTGATCGGGCTTGACGGCGGCTACGGCAAGCTGGCGCTCGGCCGGCAGTACACGCTGGCCCATGAGGTGCTCTCCTCCTACGAGGCCATGGCCTTCGCCAACAACTCCATCGTCGGGTATCAGGGCGGCAACTACACCGGGCTGCGCTACGACAACACCGTCAAGTACATCAAAAGCTTCAACGGCCTGCAGGTGGCAGCGGCCTACACCTTCGGCGAGGTGCCGGGCAGCATCAAGAGCGGCTCGGCTGCGGCCGGGTCGCTGGTCTACAGCTCAGGGCCGCTGGAGATCGGCGCGGTCTACCAGCAGACGCAGAACGTGACCTCGGCCTTCTTTGGCGCGGTGCCGGCGGCGCTGGCCAGCAAGCAGACGGTGTGGGGTCTGGGCGGTACGTGGAAGGCGGCGCGGGCGCAGTATTACCTCGGCTACACCAATAACCGGCTCGATGTGGCCGACTATCGCAACAATGTTGGGTATGTCGGGACGCGGTTCAATATCACCGACGCGCTCGCGTTCATCGGCACGCTGCAGTACGACTGGCTGCGCCATGCTGGGCAGGGGGGCAAGCGGCTGACCACGGCGGGCATGCTGGACTACAACTTCAGCAAGCGAACCGATGTGTATGTGGAGGTCGACTACACCCACCTGCAGGGGCAGTGGATTGCGTTGAACAGTTCGCCGACGTTTGCTAACAGTGGGAATACTTATGGCAATGCGTCGCGCATCGGGGTGATGGCGGGGGTGCGGCACAAGTTCTGATGGGGAATGCCGCCGCGCAACGCCCAATGCGCGGTGGCATCCGCTTCATCCGTTTATTCAGCCGCGGCCGCTGTCACCAGCACCAGCGCCTCAACCGCCAACGCATATCCCTTCACCCCCAGCCCCGCCATCACCGCCCGCGCCACCGGCGAGATCCATGAGTGATGCCGGAACGCCTCGCGCGCGTGCACGTTAGAGATGTGGTACTCGATCAGCGGCACCGCCGCGCCCTTGATCGCATCATGCAGCGCAATCGACGTATGCGTCAGCGCCCCCGCATTCAGCACCACGCCGACCATTTCCCCTTGCGCGCACAGCCGCCCGGCTTCATGGATCCAGTCGATCAGCTGGCCTTCATGGTTGGTCTGCCGGCATTGCGCTTCCAGCCCCAGCCGCTGCGCGGCTTCCTGGCAGATGCGCTCCACATCCGCCAGCGTTTCGCTGCCATAGACTGCCGGCTCGCGGGTGCCGAGCAGGTTGAGGTTGGGCCCGTTGAGCACCAGTACTGTCTTCATCATGTCTCCTTGAATCGGCCGCGGCGCTGGCGCGGCCATCGCCGATAGCCTATCGTTAGTCCCTTCATCCCATCATCGACCGCCATGGAAACTCAGAATGCGCTGACGGCGAACAATGACCCGTTCCTGCGGGACCTGCGGCTGTTCTGCACGGTGGCGCGGCGCGCCAGCTTTATCGCCGCCGCCAACGAGACCGGCATTTCGCCGGCCCACGTCAGCAAGCGCATCGCCATGCTCGAAGCCATGCTGGGCGCGAAGCTGTTCCACCGCACCACGCGCCGCGTCAGCGTGACCGCCGAGGGCGAGAGCGCCTTTGCGTGGGCACAGAAGATCCTGGAAGACGTCGACGGCATGCTGGAAGCCGTGGGTGCCACCGGGGGCGAGCCACGCGGGCTGCTGCGCATCGCCACCAGCGTGCGGCTCGGGCGCAGGCATGTGGCACCGGTGCTGTCGCGGCTGCGGCAGCAGCATCCGGGGCTGGAGGTCTGGCTGGAGCTGCTCGACCGGCGCGTCGACCTGATCGGCGAAAGCTTCGACCTCGACATCCGCGTGGGCGAGGTCGAGGAGCCGCACCTGATCGCCAGCAAGATCGCCAGCGGCAGCCGCGTGCTGTGCGCCGCGCCCGCCTACCTCGCGCGGCGCGGCATGCCGGAGCACCCGGGCGAGCTGCCCCGGCACGACTGCCTGCTGCTGCGCGAACGCGACCAGGCCTTTGGCGTATGGCGGCTGCAAGGGCCTGACGGCTGGGAGACCGTGAAAGTGACCGGGCCGATGGCATCGAACCACAGCGACGTGACCCACCAGTGGGCACTGGAAGGTTTCGGCATCATCATGGCTTCGGTCTGGGACGTGGCCGCCAGGGTGCGCGCCGGCGAACTGGTGCGCGTGCTGCCGGACTGGCAGCAGCCGGCCGATATCTGGGCCGTGACCAGCGCACGGGCGTCGGCCTCGGCGCGGATGCGCGTGTGCCTTGAGTTCCTTAAGGTGCAGTTGTCGCAGGGACCGCAGGCGCTGGCGACGACGCTGGACTAAGAACCCGTTTCAGCATGAAAAAGGGGACGCGTTCAAGCCAGGCGCGGCGCAGGCTAGGCGCGGGCCGCCGGCCTTGGTCATTCCAAGGTCAAGGCCCGCAACGACGCATGCGCCGCGCCTGGCTTGAACCCGAAGGGAAGGCTGCTGCCGGGCCGCATGGCGTTGTTGCGGCCTCCTTGCGTGGAATGACCACGCGGCGTCGGCCACGCCTAGCCCTGCGGCCCGGCAGCAGCCTTCGCGCCCCTTTTGCATGCTGAAACGGGTTCTTCTATGGGGGCGAGGTTGTCAAGCCCCTTCAGTATTGGATTTCAGTCGCAGGCATATCTGCGC